>NZ_FNHL01000009.1 GCF_900103715.1 Halogranum gelatinilyticum
ATCGACCGCGCGGAATATCTCTGGGACATCTACCACGAGCTCCGCGAGCGGACCGAAGAACTCGCAGAAGTCGTGACCAAAGAGTGCGGCAAGGAAATCTCGGAAGGTCGCGCGGACGTCATCGAAGCGTACCACATGGTCGAGTGGGCCGCTGGCGACGCTCGCCACCCCAAAGGCGACGTTATCCCGAGCGAGATTCCCGCCAAGGACGCCTATATGCGCCGCAAACCTCGCGGCGTCGTCGGCTGTATCACCCCGTGGAACTTCCCGGTCGCCATCCCCTTCTGGCACATGGCCGTCGCCCTGGTCGAGGGTAACACCGTCGTCTGGAAGCCCGCCGAACAGACGCCGTGGTGCGGCCAGATCATCGCCGAGATGTTCGAGGATGCCGGTATTCCCGACGGCGTGTTCAACATGGTCCAGGGCTTCGGCGACGCCGGCGCCTCCATCGTGGAGGACGAACGCGTCGACACCGTCCTGTTCACTGGTTCGGCCGAGGTGGGCCACGAGGTCGCCGAGAAAGTCGCCCAGCAGCCCGGCAAACTCGCCGCGTGTGAGATGGGTGGCAAGAACAACGTCGTCATCACCGAAGAGGCGGATCTGGACATCGCCGTCCACTCCGCGCTCATGACCTCGTTCAAGACGACCGGCCAGCGCTGTGTCTCTTCAGAGCGCATCGTCGTCCACGAAGACGTCTACGACGAGTTCAAAGACCGCTACGTCGAGTTGGCAAAGAACGTCTCCGTCGGCGACCCGCTGGACGAAGACACCTTCATGGGCCCGCTCATCGAGGCCGGTCACAAGGAGAAGGTCACGAAGTACGCTGAGCTGGCGAAGAAAGAGGGCGTGAACGTCCTCGTCGACCGAACGGAGTTGGACGAGGACGAGATTCCGGACGGTCACGAAGACGGCCACTGGGTCGGTCCCTTTGTGTATGAAGCCGACGCGTGGGAGGACCTGCGCTGCACGCACGAGGAAGTCTTCGGCCCGCACGTCGCACTCCTGAAGTATTCGGGTGACATCGAAGAAGCGGTCGCCATCCAGAACGACACCGACTACGGACTCGCTGGCGCGATTATCTCCGAAAACTACCGCCAGATCAACTACTTCCGCGACCATGCGGAGGTGGGACTGGCCTACGGGAATCTCCCATGCATCGGTGCTGAGGTGCATCTGCCGTTCGGCGGCGTCAAGAAATCCGGCAACGGCTACCCCTCCGCTCGCGAAATCATCGAAGCCGTCACCGAGCGCACCGCCTGGACGCTCAACAACTCCAAAGACATCCAGATGGCACAGGGCCTCTCCGCCGACATCAAAACCAAAGACGACTGAATCAGTCGGTCTCTTTTTCGACCGTCTCACCGCACTCCGTACAGCGGTAGCCGACGACGCGCCAGCCGCCGCCCGTCGCGTACCGGTTGGTGAACGAGTCGCGCGCGCCACAGTCGGGACAGCGAGTGGGCTTGGTCATCCGTCGGAGACTGCGTCCACGAAGGGGAAAAAGGTCGCTCTCGGTGGTCGGGTGCGGAGGTCGTCAGTTGGAGGACGTGTCGGCGTCCATGATGGACATGATGTTGCCCCGGATGATCTGGGCGAGTACGGCGGCCATCGCCGTGTCGGCACTCCAGATGGCCGTCTCTTCCGTCACGTCGGGGAGGTCTGCGTCAGCGAGGACTGAGAGGAGGACGACGGTCCCGTCGCACAGCAGCACGCGACCCATGAAGTCCGTCGGCGGCTCGTAGGCCGGTTCGGCGACGGTGAAGGGTGCGTCGGCGAAGCGTGCGCGAACTTCGGGGCTTTCGCTGGCGACGGTGACGTCGACACCGGCGGCGGCGCGCTCGAGGAGGGTTTCGACGAGCGCGTCCGGCACCGACGACGGTTCGGCCGCCGCGAAGACGAGCCAGTCGGTCGCCTCCTTGGCGAGGTCGACCGTCCGGTCGTCGACCGAGTCACGGCCGCGGACCGTCCAGACGTCGTCGCGGGTCTCCTCGCCGCGCTGGTCGCGCTGGACCGTCTCGAGATAGTCGAACGCCCGCGACTTGTTGCACTCGATGCGCTCTGTGAGCCGAGTCCGTGCCGCGTCGAGACTGACGGGACGGTAGCGTTTCGGCGTCGACTGCTGGACCTCGACGAGGCCGCGCTCTTCGAGTTCGTCGGCCGCGCCGTAGACCTGCGACCGCGGCACGTCGGCCACTTGGTGGATCTCGCGAGCCGTGCCGGTCCCGAGCTTCTGGAGGGCGACGAACACCCGCGCCTCGTAGTTCGAGAGACCGAGCTGTTCGAGCGACTCGACGGCTTCGTGTTCGCCGTCACTCATCCGTTGGCTCACCCCCATCGGTGACCACGGTCTGTCCGCCGGCTTCGCTCGGACCGGGCGACGTGTCGACATCGCCCATCGGGACGTCCGGGTCGCCGTTGACGAGGCGGTCCCAGATGACGAGTGCCGAGGGGAGTACGACGAGCGACGCGAGGAACGAGTAGACGATACTCAGCGCGGTCAGCACGCCGAACTGGCCGAGGACGCTCAGGAGCGCGAGCACGAGCACGCCGATCCCGAACGTCGTCGTCAGCATACTCCCGGCCAGTGCCCCACCCGTCCCGCGGACGGTCCGGTCGAGCGCGGTGAAGAGGTCGTGTTCCCGTCGCTCGTCGACGAACCGGTGGACGACGTGGACCGAGTAGTCGATACCCAGCCCGATGGTGAGCGACAGGATGGTCGCCGTGAACGCGTTGAACGAGATGCCCAGATACTTCATCGTCCCTGCGACGAACGCGACGGCGATGGCGATGGGCACCGTGTTGACGACGCCGAGCGACGGCAGGCCTTCCAAGAGCCAGTAGATGAGCACGAGGAAGACCACCGTCGCGCCGAGCGCGATGGCGAGACTCGTCAGTGCCGACTCGAAGATGAGATCCGAGATGGCCTGGAAGACGACCGTCCCACCGGTGGCGACGGCACCGCCGCGGAAGCGGTCGGCGACCATGCGGCCGTCGTTGGTGACCTCAGATTGGGAGGCGTCGGCGGTCACGGAGTAGACGACTCGCGTGCTCCGACGGTCCTCCGAGAGATAGTTCAACGCCTGGTCCTCGGCCGGCGAGTTCAGCAGGTAGTCGTAGATCTCTCCGAGGTTGTCGTCGGGGATGCCGTTGCCGTCGATGTCGTTGCGTGCGACGAGTCGGCGGAACTCGGGGTCACGCTCGGCCTGCGACTGGACGACGGTGACGATGCTCTGGGCGTCGGCCTGCCGGTTCTCGCTGACGAACGACTCCGGCGGGTCCTGTCCGGCACGGTGGATCTCTTCGAGCACCGTGTCGCGCTCCATGCGCGTCTCGTAGTATATGGTGACTGACCCCCCCTGTGTCGTCTCGAACTTGTCTTCGAGGAAGTTCAGCTGACCGACGACGGTGTACTCGCTCGGCGCGAACGGCTCGGGGAGCGACTGGAGGAACGCCGGCACCTCCTCGGGCGGGAGGAAGTCCTCTTGGGTGAACGAGGTGTCGATGTCCGTTGCGTAGTAGCCCGCCCCGGCACTGGCGACGAGCGCGAGCACGAGGAACAGCGCGGGGGCGTACTTCGAGATGACGACGCCGCCACGGAGCACCTCGCCCAGCCGGGAGCCTTCGGCACCGAGCGGCGACTGACTGAAGACCGGAATCGGATATTTCTCCGCTCTGCGGTCCAGCCAAACCTTCGCCGCCGGGAGGAAGACTCCGAAGATGAGGAAGGTGAAGATGATACCGACGGCCGCGACGACGCCGAAGTCCTGAATCGGCGCGAGGTCGCTGGCGAGGTTCGACAGGAAGCCGATGACCGTCGTCCCGGTGACGATGAAGAACGCGACGAGCAACTGGTCCGTCGCCTTCGTCATCGCCTCTTCGATACCGAGACCGTCGGCGCGGTCCTCACGGTAGCGGTTGATGGCGTGGATACCGAAGTCGATACCCACCGCGAGCAAGAGCGGCGGAACCGCGATCATCATCTGGCTGAACGGGATTCCGGCGATACCGAGGAAGCCGAACGTCCAGATGATGGCCATAAGCAGCGCGAACGACCCCAAGAGGAGGTCCATCAGGTCGCGGTACGCCACCACCAGGAAGAAGATGATGAAAATCACCGCTGCGGGCGTGACGATGAGCAGCGAGTCGGTGATGACGCTGCCGAACTCCGCGGAGATGATACCGCTCCCGAAGACGGTGATGTCGCCGCCGACGGTGTCGACGACGCGCTGGGAGCGCTGTTGGATGTCCGTCAGCGGACTCGACCCGCTCTGCCCGGCACCGCCACCACTGCCGCCCGCGTCGGGCACGTTGTGGCTGACGACGCCGATGGTCGCCGACGCCGAGGCGGACTTGGCGTTGAAGTCGTTACTGACTGTCCCGGTAAAGCCGGGGTTGTCGGCGTTGGTGCGGACGGCCGAGCGGATCTCGGTCCGCGTCGCCCCTTCGACCGCTCGGATCTGCGCTTCGAGCGTCGTCGCCGACGGGTCGATAGTGCGCGCGACGAGGCTCGCCGCGCTCGACGTGCTCTCGACCCGGAGGTCCTCCTTCTCTTGCAGCCGCTCTTGGGCCCGCAACATGTTGAGCAGCTGTTCGCGAGCGAGGACGTTGTCACCCCGTTGGATGAGCTGCGTGCTGCCGCCGCCCTCCGAGAACGAGGAGCCGAACTCCTGGTTGATGTCCTCGAGGGCGTTGTTGGCCGGGATGTCGGCGGCGAACTGCTGGGTACCGGCCTCCGTCGAGACGTTGCCGAGACCGACGGCGAACATGCTCGTCACGAGCAGGAAGGCGATGATCACCTTCCCCGAGCTCTCGACGATGCGTTCGTCCGTCCAGTCGATGAATCGCTGGTAGTCCATTACGCGGACCGGCGGGTGTAGAGGTAGCCTCCGACCCCGAGCAGGACGAGCAGCACGACGCCACCGATGAGCGGCAGCGGCAGGCCACCGTCGTCCTCGGGTTCGGTCACGGTCACGGGCACCTGGTACGTCTCGGAGATGAGGGTGTCACCGTCGGCCGTGTCGTAGCGGAAGTCCAAGGACACCGGATACGTCTTGTCGGTGAGCGCGCCGCCGCCGACGCTCGTCGAGAAGGCGATGGTCGCGCTCTCGCCGGGTTCGAGCGACTCGATGAACGCCTCGTCGTCGCTCGCCGAGATGGGCGCGTCGACGAACAGCTTCGCCGAGATGTCCGTCAGCGTCTCCGCGCGGTTGTTGGTGACCGTCATCGTCATCCGACCGCTCTCGCCGGCGGCGAACGTCGTGTTGACGCCCTCGACGTCGAACTCCTCTTGGGCACCGGCGACGTTGGCCTGCACGTCGAGCGGGTCGCTCTCGCGGGACTCGCCGTCGCTGTTGCGGTAGGTCACCGCCAACGTGAACTGCCGCGGACCGGCCTCGGCGGTCTCGGAGATCTCGGTGTCGAAGCTGAAGTCCGTCCGTTCACCCGCCTCGAGCGTGCCGATAGCGTACTCGGTCTCGATGGGGTTGACGTTCGGGTTCTCGGTCTCGAAGACGACGACCGCGTTGCGAGCGGCCGTCTCACCGTTGTTGACGACCTCACCCGTCAGCTGACCCTCCTGGCCGACCCGGAGGGTGCTCTGGGTGTTCTCGAGCGCGAAGGTCTGTTCGTCGCGCGGGGTGACGCCGAAGGCCATCGCCTCCGAAGACGAGGCCACGCCGTCGGTGTCGTCGTAGTTCACCGTCGCGGTGAGCGCGTAGTTACGGGGCGTCGCACCGGCAGCGACCTCGGCGTCGTAGGTCAGCGTCCGCACCTCGCCCGGCTCCCACTCGCCGACGTAGTTCGAGGACGTGCTCGCACGCGAGAAGGTGAAGTCGTTGTTCTGGGAGGCAACCTGGACGCTCGCGTCCTCGGCGGCGGCGGTACCGGTGTTCTCGATGTTCACCGAGACCGGCCCGCTGTCGCCGACCGCGAGGTCACTGGTCGTGTTGACGATCTCGAAACGGGCGTTGTCGACGACGCGGAGGTTGACTCTGAACGTCTCGCGGACGTCCTCCTCGTCGTAATCGCCACTCGCCGTGTCGATAGACTCCGTGTATGTGTAGGTGACGCGGACGGGAATCTTGTAGGTCCCCGTCGGGGCGTCCTCGTCGACGCTGATGCTGAAGGTGGCCGGAACGGCCGAGCCGTCGGGGATCTGGCCGAGCGAGAGCTTGCCCGTGTTGACCTCGATGGGCGGGTCGCGCTCGCCGAAGCGGTTGTTCTCCTCGCGGAGTTCGACGGTGACGCCGCGAGCGGTCGTCACGCGTTGGTTCAGCTGCGAGTTCGAGCTTTGGTCGATCTCGCCGGTGTTCTGCAGCGTGACGGTGACCTGGGTGTCTTCGCCTGGCACGACCTCGTTGTCACCCATGGTCGCGTTGAGATTCGGTTCCCCTTCGACGACCGCGAGGGCCGTCGTCGGGACCAATACGAGTCCGATGACGAGAAGCGTGAGTAGTTGAGATTTCTTCATGTTCGCTCCGTCCGGCACGCACCGAACCTGCGCCGGACCGACAGGCCACCGCCAGTTGAAACTGGTAGTCGTTACACACCCCTTGAGGCTCCTCCCATATAACGTGTTGTAAATTTCTACAAACACTGCTGGTGTTGCTATCAGACACCAATGTCTTCGGCACTGACGGTCACGGTATCCGGAGAATATGCCGTCACAGAGGAGAAAAAGGGGTCGTCGCTGCTGTCGACTTGGAGCCGAAGGCTATTACCCTCCCCGAAACCGGACAGTTCGACCGGCTCAGCGGCCGGGTTCGACGCCGTCGGCGACGCCGAGGTCTTCGAGCGTCCACTGGACGACGCGCGCTTCCACGTAGTCGCGCGTCTCGACCATCGGGTCGTCGCCGTAGCGGTCGACGACTCGGGTGGCCTCCCGCAGTCGCTCGGCTTCGAGTGCCGACTGGTCGGGTTCGTCCTTCCGGATGCGGGTCAACGCCTCGAAATCCGCCCGGAGGTCGAAGGAGGCACGGGCGACGCTACAGCGCGACAACGGGTTCTGGCCGAGGTCGACGACGAGGTCACAGACGAGTTCCCAGTCGCTCGCACAGAAGTGCACCGAGACGTCGCCGACGATGTCGCGCCACGCGATGCGGCCGCCGTGTTTCATCAGCGTCACCGCTCGTGGGGGCAGGTCGAGCCGGGCGACGGTCTCGGGGTCGTCACAGAGGCAACACGGCTGTTCTGTCTTGCCCGTGTACATACGCGACTATTGGAGCCGACAGTCATGTGACTGTCTATCGACTCACGGACGAAGGAAGTGGACAGCCGAGTGGGCTGTCCGGTTCACACACAGTGGTGGCAGTGACAAGGGCTGGCAGATCCGTCACTGCCGGGTGCGAGTGTTACCTCGCGGGCGCGGCCGCAGCACGGTTGATTGCTCACACATGACAGGTTGGTTGGTGGGCGGTTCGCGCCAACAGTGTGTATATGGTGGTGTCATAAAAAGCTTCGTATCTACACCATATTATACACTAAATAGGACTATTGTTGAGACATCTGTCCGCTCTTTGACTGAGACCCTAGGGGAATCTAAATCAAAGTTCATCCACTGACGCCCGCTGACACCGGCGTTACCTGGTAACGTTCATGTCCGAGAACAGATATATTCGTGGGTCGTGTACGGATGGTTGTGACGAACACAAATCTGCGGACGGTCGCACCGATAAGTGAACAGCAGTCGACGGAGGCCGAGCGATGAGCGTGCTGCTCCAGAGTGCCTTCGGCTCTGCGAGTGCGGATCTCGCGTTCCTCGTGGGGCGCGTCCTGTTCGGCGCGGTGCTGGCCTTCATGGGACTGAACCACTTCATGAACCTCGAGACCATGGTCGGCTACGCCGACGCCAAGGGCGTCCCGGCAGCCGGGCTCGCGGTCCCCTTCACGGGCGGGATGCTGGCCTTCGGCGGTCTCGGCATCGCGCTCGGCGCGTTCCCGCTTCTGGCGTCCGGCGCGCTCGTCGTCTTCCTGCTCGTGACGACGCCCGTCATCCACGACTTCTGGGCGGCCCCCGAGGAACAGCAGCAGACCGAGATGACGCAGTTCCTGAAGAACATCGTCATGCTCGGCGGCGCGTTCTTCTTCCTCGCGCTGAGCAGCCAGCCGTGGCCCTACGCGGTCGGCATCGGTCTCTGAAGACGGCGGACACAGACGACCGGTACCAACAGACACGTTTCCTTCCAGAACGATATCCCACCATGAGCGACGCACCACCGACGACAGGCTTGCACCACGTGACGAACATCTGCACCGACATGGACGAGACGGTGGCCTTCTACGAGGACGTCCTCGGCTGGCACACCGTCAAGCGCACGCAGAACTACGACGACCCGGGGACGAAGCACTACTACTTCTCTCCGACGCCCGAGGGCCAGCCGGGCACGAACGTCACCTACTTCGAGTATCCCGACTCCCGCGGCCAGCCCGGTCCGGGCGCGAGCCACCACTTCGCCATCGGCGTTGAGGACGAGGACGCCCTCCACGAGTGGCGCGAGCATCTGATGGCCCACGACGTGCGCGTCTCCAACGTCAAGGACCGCACCTACTTCAAGAGCATCTACTTCAACGACCCCGACGGGCTGGTCTTCGAGATCGCGACGAGCGGGCCGGGCTTCGGCGTCGACGAGGAGACGCCCGGCGCGGCCGAGATCGACCCGTTCGAGGAAGGCCACGAAGACGAGGACGCGTAGATGGAGGGCACACCGGACGACTTCGGCCCGTACCGTCTGCTCGCTGGGGGCGTCGTCCCCCGGCCCATCGCGTGGGTCTCGTCTCGCAGCACGGACGGCGTCGACAACCTCGCGCCGTACAGCTTCTTCAACGTCGTCGCCTACGACCCGCCGGTCGTCATGTTCGCGCCCGTCGGCGTCGGCGAGGACCTGAAGGACACGCCGCGGAACATCCTCGACACGGAGGAGTTCGTCGTCAACGTCGTCACGGAGGACCTCGTCGAGGCGATGAACGCGACGAGCGCGACCTTGGACGACGGAGAGAGCGAGTTCGACCACGCCGACTTGGAGAAGGTCGAAGCCACGACGGTCGACGTCGCCCGCGTCGCCGACGCGAAGGTCGCCTTCGAGTGCGAACTCTACGACAGCATGGAAGTCGGGAGTTCGACGATGATTCTCGGTGAAGTCGTCTACGCGCACGTCGCCGACGGGGTGACGACGCCCGAGGGCAAACTCGACGTGAACAAACTCGACGTGGTCGGCCGCCTCTCCGGCGGCGGGTACACGCGGACGCGAGACAGGTTCTCGTTGGAGCGGCCGCCGTAACCGACTCGTCCTACCGACGGTCCCCACCAGTTTCTCACCGCCGCGTCGCCAACTCCTCGATTCGCCGGAGCGCCCGCTCACAGACGACCGCGTAGCCCGCCGCGAGGAGCGGAACCTCGAAGACGGCTCGACAGCGACCCTCGCCGAGCGGTTCGACGCGGTGGCCCGTCGCCGGAACCGTCGCGACCGACCACGTCCAGCGGTAGTGCTCGTCGTCGCAGTCGTCGACCTCGAAGGGAATCCAGACGCCGGCGACGCGGACACGGCCGGTCGTCCCCGTCCTGATACGCTCGTCGGCGCAGTCGACCGCGCCGACGCTCGGTCCCCACTCGGGCCAGCGCGAGGGGTCGGTGAAGAGGTCCCAGACGGCGGCTGCGGGGGCGTCGACGACGCGGGAGACGTCGAGTCGGCGGCCGTCGGGCGTGCGCGAGACGGAGACGTCGGTGCGGCGCATGGTCGGTCGACGGTCGCCTCCGTGGTAGCTCTGACCTTAAGGAGATGGGTGTGATAATAAGACTCTAAACTTCCTCCGAGAAAGAGTTAATATCACCTCCGCGTTACCACGGTACACGATGACAAAGGAAAGCACGACACGAACGATGAAAGACATCAGCCACACACCGCCTGCTGGTGTCTCCGTGACGAATATCTGGCAGCGAGGCCGAAAACCGGAGAACGAGACGGAGACACAGACACCCGCTGACGACTGAACCACCGACGCAGACCGAGTCCTCAATACACCGGATAGACGAGTAGGTACGGTTTCTCTCCCGACGGTTTTCCACCCCGAGCGACCCGCCTGCCTCGGGGCCCGATTTTAAATCCCTCCCCGGCGACCCCCTCGACATGATAGAAGTCGAGACACTCCGGAAGACCTACGGGGAGTTCGTCGCCGTGCGCTCCAGCAGTTTCGAGGTCGACCGTGGGGAGATCTTCGGCGTCGTCGGCCCGAACGGGGCCGGGAAGACGACGACGCTGAAGATGCTGGCGGGACTCATCGAACCGACCGACGGCGAGGCGACGCTCGCCGGTTTCGACGCCGGCGACCCCGAGATGCGCTCGACGCTCGGCTTTCTGCCCGAGGAGTCGCCCCTGTACGAGGACATGACGCCGCTGTCGTATCTCCGCTTCTTCGCCGACCTCTACGACGTCCCGCGCGACGTTGCCAACGAACGCATCACGGACGCGCTCGACCGACTGGAACTGGAACACCGCGAGCGTCGGCTCGGCGATATGTCCAAGGGGATGAAACGGAAGGTCGCCATCGCCCGCTCGCTCGTCAACGACCCCGACATCCTCATCTACGACGAGCCTGCCTCCGGACTCGACCCCCTGACGACCAACTACGTGCTGGAGTTCACCCGCGACCTCGCCGACCAGGGGAAGACGGTCGTCTTCAGCGCGCACAACCTCTATCACGTCGAGAGCATCTGTGACCGCGTCATCATCATGAACCGCGGCGACATCGTCGCCCGTGGCTCCGTGCCCGAGATTCGCGAGGAACACGGCTACACCGAGTACCACGTCACGACGACCGTCCCCGTCGAGGGCGCGGAAGTGGTGGCCGTCGGCAGCAGTGAGAGCGGCGCGGGCGACGTGGGCGACACGGACGGCTCAGACGACGAGTACCGCGTCGTCGTCGACACCATGGACGAGGTCCGCGAGATTCGCGAGGCCGCCGAAGCCGCCGGTGGCGACGTCGCCGACATCCGCACGAAGGAGCCGAGTCTCGAGGACATCTTCCTCGATCTCGCGAAGCGACCGGCGACTTACGACCGGACGGTCGCGGGCGAGGCCCGAATGGCCGAGAACGGCTCGTCCGAGGAGACGCTCGAAGCGGCCCCACCGGAGGACAGCCGGTGAGCGGTCGCTGGAAGGCGGTCCTCCGCATCGCCCGCTGGGAGGTGAGCCGAAGCGCGGGCACCATCGACCGCCGGACGGCCGCCATCGCACTCGTCGCGCTCCTCCTCTCGGGCGGTATCTTCGGCGCGACGGCCGCCGCGGGCGTCTCGGGCATCGCGCTCGACCGCGACATCTACCGCGTCGGCGTCGCGCCCGACAGCCCCTACTACGACCCGGTCGTCGAGAGCACCGCACTCGATGCCCGGCCGGTGAACGGACGGCTCGCACCGCAGGGAAGCCTCGACCTCGTCGTCAGCGACGGTGGCTTCACCATCGCCGACACGGCCAAGGGACAGGCCGCGCTCGCGGAACTCCGCTCGGCGGTCGAGGCTCACAACGACCGGCTGATGAGCGACGAGGAGAACCAAACGGCCGCCTTCCCGGTACTCGTCGACCTCCAGTACGTCGCCCGCGACGAAGTGTCGGCCGCAGTCGGCGTGGGTGGGAGTGCCGGTGGCAGCGGTGACTCGTCTGGTGGGAGTGCTGGAACTGGCGGCACCGACGACGGTGCCGGAACCGGCAGCAGCGGCGGCGGCTCCGGCGGCGACGGCGGCTCGTCAGGTGGTCAATCGAGCGGGACCGCAGACACCGGCGGCGACCTGCCCGTGCCGGACGTCGGCACCGGCGGTGGCATCTTCGGCGGCCAGACCAGCGGCTCGCCCGCGGCTATCAGCCCGCCGTTCCCGTTCGGCTCGCTCATCCTCGCGTTCGCCTTCCTCGTGCCGATGAACTTCGTCATCCAGGCGTACGGAAGTACCATCCTCAACGAGCGCGTCAACCGCCGCGGCGAACTGTTGCTCGTCGCGCCGATCGAGCCGAGCGACATCGTCCTCGGGAAGACGCTGCCCTACGTGACGGCGATGCTCGGCGTCACCGTCGCCATCGCGCTCGGCGTCGGGAGTCTCGCGGAGGGAACCGCCGGAGTGGTCTCCGTCGCGAGCGTCTTCCCCGTCGCGCTGCTCTTTCTCGCGGCGACGTTTGTCGGCGCGATGTTCGCCCGCTCGTTCAAGGAACTCACCTTCGTGACCGTCGCCGTCTCGGTCTTTCTCACCTCCTACGTCTTCGTCCCCGCCATCTTCACCAACATCACGCCCATCGCGCTCATCTCGCCACTGACGCTCGTCGTCCGCGACCTGCAGGGGCTGGGCGTCTCGGTGGTCCAGTACGCCTTCTCGACCGGCCCGTTCTACCTCGGGTCGGCCGTCCTCTTCCTGCTCGGTCTCGGCGTCTACCGCGAGGAGGATATGTTCACCCAGCGGCCCGTCCCGCTGAAGTTCGTCGACGCGCTGGATAGCCGCATCCGCAGCAAGTGGTCGATGACAACGCTCTCGATTCTCTTCATCCCCTTCGTCTTCATCGCCGAACTGCTCGCGGTCGCCATCCTTTTTGCACTCCCCATCGCGGTGTCGACACCGCTTCTCTTGGTCACCATCGCGGGCGTCGAAGAGGTCGCAAAGAGCGTCCACGTCTACGCTGGCTTCGAGAAGGGCCGCTTCCCGCGGACGCTCCGCTCGGCGCTCGTGCTCGGGTCGCTCTCGGGACTGGGCTTCTTCCTCGGCGAGAAACTACTCGTCGTCGTCCAGCTCATCGGCTTCGGCGACCTCGAACTCGGCCAACAGCTGTTGACCTCCGCGGGCGTCGGCAGCGACGTCGGCGTCGGCGTCGCTCTCGCCCTCTTGCTCGCGCCGCTCGCACTCCACACGGTGACGACGAGCATCTCGGCGATGGGAGCGACGCGGGGCAAGTACGCCTACGGCGGCACGCTCGTCGTGGCGACGTTGGTTCACGCGGCCTACAACCTCACGGTGGTGAGCAGCCTTGGGTGACCCGCGAATCACCATCGCGTCGCGCGAGTTGAGCGTCCTCCGCAAGGAGAAGACCATCGTGCTCGCGCTCCTGATTCAGTTGTTCATCGCGGCGTTCTCGTCGTTCCTCGTCGTCGGTCTCGTCTCGCTGTACGACCCGACGAGCGTCGACGGCTACACGGTCGACGTGGCCGTGACGGGCGACGCGACCGACGACCTGCTCGCGGTCACGGACGACCAGGCGAGCATCCGCGGCGTCGGATACCCGTCCGAGGAGGCCGCGCTCGACGCCTTCGACCAACGCCGGGTCGATGCCGTGCTCGCAACGGAGGTGGTCGACGACAGGGTGCAGGTGGCGGCGGTCGCCCCGGACTCGAACATCCGGACGACGCTCGTCGTCGTCCAGCTCCGCGACGCGCTGCGGGGCTTCGAGCGCGCCGAGCGGCTGGACCGCGCGGCGTGGCTCGACCGCCTCCCGCTCGACCTGCCGCCGGAGGCGACGACCAGTCCCTACTTCGGCTTCACCTACACGGTGCTCGTCCCGCTCCTGCTCTTCCTGCCGGTGTTCATCAGCGGCTCTATCGCCGTCGACTCAATCACCGAGGAGTTCGACCGCGGGACGCTCGAACTCCTGCGGGTCGCCCCGGTCTCACTCGTCGACATCGTCGACGGCAAACTCGCGGCGGCGGCACTACTCGCCCCCGCACAGGCGGTGCTGTGGCTGCTCCTCTTGGAGTTCAACGGCACCCAAATCGAGAACTTCGCGCTCCTCGTCGTGCTCGTCGCGGCGTTCTCGCTGTTGGTCGTCAGTGTCGCCATCGCCATCGCGCTCGCGACGCCCGACCGCCGCTCGGCGCAGTTCGTCTACTCGCTGGCCGTCCTGCTGCTCTTCGGCGGGACGACGCTCCTGCCGTCGAGTCCGGCTAACGCTGTCGCCCGCCTCTCCATCGGCAGTGTCGGCACGGACGTACTGCTCGTCGTCGCCCTCTACGTCGCGCTCGCCGTCGCGGGCTACGCGGGCGTCCGGGTCCTGACGGCCCATGTCGACGAGACGAGTCTCTGAGGCTTCGTCAGAGTAAAATACGACCCGCGAGGCCGTCGAATATGGTCTCGCTCTCCCCGCGTCGCCGTGGGACACTCACCGTCCTCGTCGGCTTCGCCCTCCTGCTCAACCCGTTCGTCGTCGGCCACTTCGACATCGGCGACCCGGACCGATACGAGTACGAGGCGAGTGAAGTATCTTTCACGGAGTACGGCACGTCGGATATTCCCCGCGGCGTTGACGTTGTCGACCCGCAGATCGCCTGTCTCGACGGCTATCCACCCTCTCGCTCGTGTGTTCTCGAACGGGCGATTCACGCGAACGGTGGTCTCTGGTACGACGGTCCACCGGCGCATTTCCTCCGGAGTGACTACGAGTACGTCTTCACCGAAACTGAGGGCTTCCACGAACTGGTCGCGAGAGAGGGCGCAGACAACCAGATAAAATACGACAGCCGGCCGGTACCGACGGACGAAGCACTCGACCGGGTCGCGACGGAGTACGAACACGCTCCTCGGAAAGCCCAGTTCACCATCGACAGCGGAAGTTACGCCGCACGAGACCCGATTGACGGCGCGAACGAACTCGTCGAGAAGAACGGCAGCTACTACGTCGTACACGAGACGAGGGTGCGAAGAAACGCCGATGAGCGGAGTCAAATCGTCGTTCTCGGCCAGTGGGTGTTCGGCATCGCTGGCGCAGGACTCGTCATGAAAGGCCAGCGAGCGAGAGTCGAAGCCGAGGCTTAGGCCGCGACGATGTCGACGACCGTCTCGGCGTCGACGACGAGGTTGTACGCGCCCTCGTCGTCGTTCCACAGGGCGAGGACGTTCTCGAAGCCCAGGATGGCTCCGTAAGGTGCGTGTTCCAGTTCCTCGTTGAGCACCGACTCCCGCGTGAGGACGGCGTAGTGTTCGACCTGCTCGCTGCCGTCGCCGACTTTGAACAGTTTGTTCTTGCCCTCGGAGAGGTTGTGGCTCAGTTTGACGGCCAAGAGATTGATTCGCTCCGTGACGTGTTCTTCCATGTCGGCCATGCGGGCGTGCTGGGACCCGCTGGCGCGGATGTCGAACCGTCGTTTCTTGTCTTTCCGCAGAATCGAATGGGAGAACTGCACGTCGACGTTGACGAACGTCCCCGACTCCTCCTCGTCGCTGTCGTTGCCCTCGTCCAGCCGGTGCTGGAACCCGGGGACGTCGAGGTCGTCGCGGACGTCGAACGACCAGCCGCGGTCGGCAGGTTCGTAGCCGTCCCAGAGCCGGAGCGTCGGCGAGTAGACCGTCAGCCCCGAACCGGGACCGGTGACGGCGCGTTCGACCTCCCGCAGGCCGGTCGAGGTGTTCAAGTCGGCGGGTTCGATAGCGACGAGCGAACCGTCGTCGGCGACGACGTCGAGATATTTCTGGACTACACTCTCGGGGTCGTCCAGTTCCGAGAGGACGTTGGCGAAGAGGACGATGTCGAACGCGTCGTCGGACTCGTCGTCCTCCTCGCCGCCACTCAGCTCGTCGAGATTCAGGTCTTCGGCCGTCTCGCGGTGGACCGTCGTGTGGAAGTTTCTGGGAGTCTCCTCCAGCATATGCTCCAGTACGTCGGCGTTGGCGCTCGGCTCGACGGCGTGGTAGTCGACGAGCGCGTCGTCGCCCACGTAGTCCGAGAGACCGAGTGCCGGGCCGCCTGCGCCCGCGCCGACGTCGAGCACGCGGAGCTTCCGGGGGAGCAGCCCCTTCTTCGCGAGCTCGTCGAGCACGTAGCCGACGACGGCGTAGTTGTCCGGCAGATGGTAGAGCGCGTAGCCCACCGCTGCCGTGTCGTCGTATGCGACGGGGTTCTGGTGGTAGTAGTCGGTCTTGAGCCGCCGGACGGACTCGCGGAGGGTGTCGCCCGAGTCGCCCATGTGCCAGTTCGCGCCGTACTCGCGGACAAGCAGGTCTTCCAGCGCGAAGCTGTACTCCTGGGGGAACGCCTCGGGATGCCACCGCTGGACGGCGATGGGTTCCTCGTCGACGGGGACGAACGTGCCGTCGTCCTGTTCGACGAGTCCGAGGTCGAACGCCTCCTCGCGCAGCGTCTGCTTGACGACCGCTGGGTGGGGGCTGCCTTCGACGTACTCCGCGATCTCCTCGGGGTCGATGGGGCGGACCTGCCGGAGATACTTCGCGTTGTCGCGGACGGCCTCGCGGTCGATCATCGGTCGGCCTCCTCGGCGGCTGACTCGTCGCTCGCAGGCGACTCGGCCGTCTCGTCGGAGCCGCCGAAGCGCGCGGCGAGTTCGCGGTACAGCTCTTCGAAGGTCTCGTCGTCGGCCGCGGCGATACGGTCGGCCGCGGCGGCCACGTCGTCGGCCCCGCCAAAGGTCGACTGTATTTCGCTGTAGACGCCCGGCGAGCCGTCGGTGACGGTGGCGACGAGGTCCTCCAGCCCCGCGGAGACGGGCGTTGCGAACTCCTCGCGCACGTCGCCTGCGGCGAGCGCGTAGGCGAGGACAGCGGTGTGGGCACCGGCTTGGACTGTCTCCATCGCCTCGTCGTGTTCGTCGACCGTGGTCTCGAAGACGTGGTTGCCTGCGGCGGCCATGTCTTCGCGGACGGCGTCGGTGACGGGTCCGCTCTCGTCGACGACGAGCGCGACGTTACCGGGCGCGTTCCGCGGCGCGAACAGCGGGTGGAAGCTGACGCGTTCGAGGTCGGGCGCGTGGTCGGCCATCGCCGAGATGGGGCCGGCCATCGCGCCGGTGATGTCGAAGACGGCCTCCTGAGCCAGTGGTGCGTAGGTTTCGATAGCGTCGGTAGCGGCGGACATGGGGACCGCGAGGCAGACAGCGTCGAACCGCTCGTCCGTGTCGAGGGCGACGACTCGCCCGTCGACTGCCTCGGCCGCCGTTTCCGCCGCGTCGACGTCGCGGTCCGCGAAGGCGACGTCGGCGTCGACGGTCTCGGCGACCCAGCGGCCCATCGCGCCCGCACCGACGATGAGCAGGTTCATTGCGCGAAGGTTGCCCGTCGCGTTTCAAAAGGAGTTCGGTGCGGGCGGGCAGCAGTAACTGACTATTGACGGCCGCCGCCATCTGCAACGCCAACGAATCTCCTTCACGAACGTTCAGTAAACTCCCGGCGCGTGGTCGCGCGTGCACGAACGGTCAAGTAACCTCCCGCAGAACGCGTGACCATGAGTGACACACCGCTCGACGGACAGGTCGCCTTCATCACCGGTACCAGCCGAGGCATCGGCAAGGCCCTCGCGCTCCGACTGGCCGACGCTGGCGCGAAGGTCGTCTCCACCGGCAAGAGCGTCGAACCGCACGACAAACTGCCGGGCACCATCGTCGAGACGACAGAGGAAATTCGCGAGCGCGGCGGCGAGTCCATCTACCGCGAACTCGACGTGCGCGACGCCGACGTCGTCCAGTCCGTCATCGACGACGTCGTCGACGAGTGGGGGCAGTTGGACATCGTCATCAACAACGCCGGAGCCATCCACCTCGCGCCGTTCGAGCAGACGCCCCCGAAGCGGTTCGACCTCCTCATGGACGTCAACGCCCGCGGCGCGTACGTGACGACGCAGGCCGCCCTCCCCTACCTGAAGGAGAGCGACCACGCGCACGTCCTGATGATGTCGCCGCCGATGAAGATGGACGCCGCGCCCGGCAAGGCGGCTTACGCGCTCTCGAAACTCGGGATGACGTTCTTCGCGAACTCCCTCTCGGAGGAACTCGCGAGCGACGACATCGGTGTCAACAGCCTGTGGCCCGTCGCCGCCATCGAGACGGAAGCGACCCGACATTTCGACCTCGGGCAGCCCGAGGACTGGCGCACGCCCGAAATCGTCTGCGACGCGACGATGGAGATTCTGACCCGCGACCCGACGGAGTGTACGGGCAACCAGTTCTACGACGAGGACCTGCTCATGGAGGCTGGCGTCGAAGACTTCTCGAAATATGCCGTCGTCGAGGGGACCGACCCCGGACCGACGTCGGCGTGGCTGTTCGACCCCGAGTACGAGCGGCCGGAGTAACTAGCGAACTGACGAGAATTCGTCGCCCTCGAGGACGTCCAGAAGGTCGCCGAAGTTCGAAATCCGAACGTCGGGCTCTCGGTACGGCGGCTCGTCGTCGTCGTTTTCGAGCCAAACCGAGGTCATGCCGAACGTCTCGCCCATCAGGAGGTCCTCGTTGTACTCGTCGCTGACGAAGGCGACCGGCTCGTCACCCTCGGGAAGGCACTCGACGTAGCCTTTCGGGTGGGGCTTCGACCGTCGAAGGTCCGAGGAGACGACGAGGTCGTCGAAGCAGTCGAGGACCCCGTGCTCCGAGAGGACTGTCTCGATCCACGGGCGCGCCATGTTGCCGAAGATGACGAGCGTGTGGTCGGTCGCGAGTTCGCGGATGACGTCGACGTGTTCCGCGGGGAACTCGGGAGCGAGCCACGTCTGTTCGAGATAGTCACGACACGCGTCGTGGGACGCGCCCGTGAGCGTCGAGAGAAGTTCGAGGTACTCGGCGGTACTCTGGATGAAGCCATCACGAAAGGCGAAGTACGCGAGCCAGCCGGGATAGGGGTCGCGCTCGGGGTCGACACCTAGAACGTCTGCCTGTTTGCGTTCGTCACCGTGTTCGACGATGACGCCGCCGTAATCGAGGACGAGATGCATGGGGCTTTGTCGAACTTGCCAGTCAGGTATCACTCTGTCGAATAATGAGTCGCCAGTAAACCGGACCTATTCGACGACCAGTTCGACGTCGTAGTCGGTCAGGTTCTCGTAGCCGTCCTCGGTCACGACGACGATGTCCTCGATTCGGACGCCGCCGACCTCGGGGTCGTAGAGGCCGGGTTCGATGGTGATGATCTGACCCGCCTCCAGCTCGTCACCGTTCGTGCTGACGTGCGGGAGTTCGTGCACGTCGAGGCCGACGCCGTGGCCCGTGCTGTGGATGAAGCCTGTCTCCGTCGTCGGGTCGTCGCGGAGCGTCGGCAGGCCCGCCTCCTGGTAGACGTCGCAGGCGGCGTCGTGGACCGCCTCACCCGTCGCGCCCGGTTCGATTGCGTCGAGTGCGGCGTCCAGTGCCTCGTGGGTCAGGTCGTACCACTCGCGAACCGTCTCCGACGGCTCGCCCTTGCAGAACGTCCGGGTCATGTCGGCGTGGTACTTCGAGGCCTTGTTACGCGGGAATATGTCGATGATGATGGACTCGTTCGCCTCCAGTGGGCCGCTGCCGCGGTTGTGCGGGTCGGCGGCGTCCGCGCCGCAGGCGACGATGGTCTCGTCGAGCGCGCAGCCTTCGCGGAGGAGTGTGACCTCGATTTCCTCTTTGACACGCTCGCTGGTCAGGGGTTTACCCTCGTAGTGGAGGACGCCGTCCTCGACGTCGGCGGCGGCGATGAGGTTCTCGGCGGCAGCGAGTGAGTTCTCGTTCGCCTTCTGCGCCTCGCGCACCGCCTCGATCTCCGCTTCTTGCTTCACGGAACGAATTTGGGTGACGACGTCCCGCGACTCGGCCTCGACGAGGATGTCGAGTTCGCGGAGCGCGTCGGCGGAGCCGAGCGGGAAGCGGCGCGGCGTGACGACGGAGTCGACGTCGTACTCCGCGAGGAACTCGGCGTTGACGCGAGCACCCGCCTCGAACCGGCCGTACTCCTGTCTCTTCTCTTGCGCATCGAACTCGGCGGTGCGACGGACCTCGTCGGCACGGGCTTCCTTCTTCGCACGGCCGTACTCCAGCCCCGAGACGAGGAGGTAGGTCCCGTCGGGCGTGTAGAGCGTGAGGAACGGGTCGGGCGCGTCGAAGCCCGAGAGGTAGCGCTGCGTCGAGTCGTCGCTAGCGGCGTCGACGAGATAGCCGTCGGCACCGGCCTCGTCGAGATAGTCGTCGAGCGGGGAGAAGTCGGGTTCCATGCTGTGAACAGCCACACTGGACCGATAAATCGGTTGCTGTCCCTCGGCCTCCTCGTTCGTCATCCGGCACCATCACGACTGCCCGGCGATACGACGACGCGACGGCAAAGTCACCGCCTCCGGTACGCTGATACGGGCCGACACAGACACGCCGGTATGGACATCGAAGTCTCGCAGTCGCGCGTCCGTGGCCGTGCGCGCGCTCCGCCCTCGAAGAGCTACACACACCGAGCCATCCTCGCCGCGGGCTACAGCGGCGGCGCGCTCGTCTACGACCCGCTCGTCAGTGCCGACACGAAGGCGACGATGCGCTCCGTCGACGCCTTCGGCGGCGACGTCGACCGCGAAGCAGGTGAAAATCACCTCGATGTGACCGGCTTCGACGGCCGCCCCGACGTCCCCGCGGACGTCATCGACTGCGCCAACAGCGGGACGACGATGCGACTCGTCACCGCCTGTGCCGCCCTCGCCGACGGCATTTCGATACTCACTGGCGACTCCTCGCTCCGCTCGCGGCCGCAGGGACCGCTCCTCGACGCCATCGACAGCCTCGGCGGCCGTGCCGAGAGCACCCGCGGCAACGGGCAGGCACCACTCGCGGTCAAGGGTCCGATCTCGGGCGGAACGGTCTCGATTCCCGGAGACGTCTCCTCGCAGTACATCACGGCACTGTTGATGGCCGGTGCCGTGACCGAGGAAGGAATCGACGTCGACCTCGAAACGGAACTCAAGTCCGCGCCGTACGTCGACATCACGCTCGAAGTCCTCGACGCGTTCGGCGTCGACGCCGAGAAGACGGAACAGGGCTTCTCGGTCCCTGGTGGCCAGTCTTACGACCCCGCAGACGGCGAGTACCACGTCCCCGGCGACTTCTCCTCGATGAGCTATCTGCTCGCGGCCGGTGCCGTCGCTGCCGCCGATGACGACGAAGTCGTCGTCGCGGGCGCACAGCCGAGCGCGCAGGGCGACAGTGCCATCGTCGACGTCCTCGAACGGATGGGCGCAGACATCGACTGGGACGAGGACAACGGCTACATCACGGTTCGCCACTCGGACCTCTCGGGCGTCGAGGTCGACGTCGGCGACACCCCCGACCTGCTGCCGACCATCGCCACGCTCGGTGCTATCGCCGACGGCGACACCCGCATCGTCAACTGCGAACACGTCCGGTACAAGGAGACCGACCGCGTTAGCGCGATGGCCGATGAGTTGACCAAGATGGGTGCGACAGTGACCGAAGAACAGGACGTCCTGACGGTTCACGGCGACGAGTCGGCCCTCGAAGGTGCTGCCGTCGACGGCCGCGCGGACCACCGGATCGTCATGTCGCTCGCTGTCGCCGGTCTCGTCGCCGATGGGACGACCACGATTGCTGGCGGCGAACACGTCGACGTCTCGTTCCCGGACTTCTTCGACGTACTCTCCGACCTCGGCGCGGACGTGCGTCGTCAGTAGGGAGCGCGGCAAGACCCCTCTCGTCGGAACGCGGTCCCTCTCATCGACAGAACGCGGCCCTTCTCGTCGGCACCGGCTCGTGCTTGCGTCTTCTGCAAACGCTAAATGCGAGGAACCCACATCCTCGGGTAATGAACGGAAACCGCTTCGGCCGACTCTTCCAGGTCACCACCTACGGGGAGAGCCACGGCGAGGCCATGGGCGTGACAGTCAGCGGCTGTCCGGCCGGTCTCGAACTCAGTGAAGAGGACATCCAGGGCGATCTCGACCGTCGCAAGCCCGGCCAGTCGATGATCACGACGAGCCGCGGCGAACCGGACGAAGTCACCATCAACTCCGGCGTCCAAGACGGCTACACGACGGGGACGCCGATCGGGATGGTCATCCAGAACAAGGACGCCCGCTCCGGTAAGTACGAACCCTACGTCACCGCACCGCGACCGAGCCACGGCGACTTCACCTACTCCGCGAAGTTCGGTACGCGCAACTGGGGCGGCGGCGGCCGCTCCTCCGCCCGCGAGACGGTGAACTGGGTCGCTGCAGGCGCGATTGCGAAGAAGATTCTCGCCACGCAGGATATCGAGGTCAAAGCGCACGTCAACCAGATCGGCGACATCGAAGCACCGGAGGTCACGTGGGAGGAGATTCTGGAACACAGCGAAGAAAACGAAGTCCGCTGTGCCCATCCCGAGACGGCCGAGGAGATGCGCGACCGCATCGACGAATACCAGAAGGAGGGCGACTCCATCGGCGGCAGCATCTACTTCGAGGCACGCGGCGTCCCGCGTGGTCTCGGTGCACCGCGCTTCGACTCCTTCTCCGCCCGTCTCGGACAGGCGATGATGTCCGTTCCGGCGGCGACGTCCTTCGAGTTCGGTCTCGGCAAGGAGGCCCGCCAGTGGACCGGCAAGGACCGCAACGAGGACTGGGAGTTCGACGAGAACGGCGACCCCACGCCCGTCGGCAACAAACACGGCGGGATTCAGGGCGGCATCACGACCGGCCAGCCCATCTACGGCGAGGTGACGCTCCACGCGCCGACGTCGATTCCGAAGAAGCAGACGACGGTCGACTGGGAGACTGGAGAGGAGAAAGAGATTCAGGTCGTCGGCCGCCACGACCCCGTGCTACCGCCGCGGGGCGTCCCGGTCGTCGAGTCGATGCTCCAGCTGACGATTCTCGACTATATGCTGCTTGCAGGGCGAATCAACCCGGACCGTCTGGATGGACAGGTCGGGGAGTACCAGACCGATTACCACCCGCGTAGTCCGGACAATATGAAAGAGTGACGGCTTAGGTCAGGAGCCGCTTCAGCCCCCCCAGACCGACAAGGGCGACACCCGCGCCAGCGTAGAGGAGTTGGGTCTCGCTCAGGTCGGGGACGAGACCGTTTCTGTCGGCACCGGTCTCGATCGACTCGTTTTGATAGACGTAGTGGTCGTCGCGCCAGGGTGCCTTGACTGGCTCGTACGACTCGTTCCACGTAGTGGTGTTTGTGCCCGCACGGCCGACGAACTCGACCTGGTCGATACCACCCTCACGCTCTGAGATATTTCCGGCATAGAGACGGGCTTCTCCTGCGACTTTGGTCCCTCGGTCTTCGAGTAATTCAACCGTTATGGTGCGATTCTCACCAGGAGCGACTGACGCGCCATACAGGCTTCCGTCTGTCCCCTCAGTATAGACCATCAATTTCGTGCTATACATCTGTATGCTCGGGTTCGAGAGGGTGACCTTGGCGACGGTAGAAGGTTCGCCGTCGATCGTTCCGTTGGTGACTTTGACGTCTTCGATGTGGGTGTGGGGTATTTCGGTGCCGTTAGTGTAGTTGATGTCACGGGTGAAGTTGTACTTAGTGAGATTTCCATAGGTCGTGACCGTGACTGTATGGTTCTTATCTCGAATATCTAAGTTCGGGGTTAAATTAAAACTCCAGTTATGTACATCCCCCGGGCTAGTGTCGAATTGTACATTTTGAATCTCAGTTCCGTCTGATCGGATAGTGAACCCTGTTTCTCTCTTCCAATCCCCCTTGTTCTTAGCAGATATCGTGACTTGGTCACATCCCTCAAATTCAACCGTGAAATGTACCTGCGTTGTGTCCTGGATTGTCCTGACAGGTTTCTCTACCTCACATCCACTCCCCATTCTTTCAGATGGACTTGCAGCTATTGAACTCCCAGCAGATGTCGCTATTAGGCACAAGATCAATACGCCTACAGAGAGTGACTTCAGAGACATAACCACTATTGACACTCCCATCGCCGCATTGGGTTCTCGTCTGCACACCGTGTGGTCGACCTGTACGAGCGTCGAATCTCTGCTTCGCTCAACAGACCGCTCTCACGGTGGACTATCTCGAAGTCCTCACCCCCCGTGATTGTGAACTCTCCCGTCTCCGGGTTGAGCTGGCGGTTCATTTTGAATCCACTCACCGTCGCACGAGTCTCGATCACGTTATCCTCGTCACGGTAGGAGTCGGAAATTACTTTCGCTGTTCCGAGACTCTTAGTTAATGTCCACTCTTTGGAAACAGACTGAGATCCAAGCCGATAATCGGACTGTCTCGACCGCTGGTATGCCTTCAGCTCGTCGTTGACAGTCGTTGTTGGCCGCCATTCGTACTGTGCGGGTGCGACCTGTACTTGGCGACTTGCCTCGTAGACTATGTAGTCTTCTTGATGTGTCTCTTCAAATCGGTACTGGTACTGTGTCGTGTACTCGGCGGGAGAGATTTTGATTAGCCTGCTCTCACCGGTGCGGTCGTGACTGTAACCGTGTGAGAAGAACGCCCAGTAGGTTTCACGCTCTGTTACCGTGTAGGTGTAACGCTCCGTGGTCTGGACTTCATACTCTTCTTCATCTGTGACGGTATACGTCTCATCATACGTGTAACACCGGAACCCGAAGCAGCGTTCGACAGTTCGAGTCCGAGTCTCCTGAACCGTTCGTGTTCGCGTCTCCCAGACGGTTCTCGTTCCCGTTCTCGTCTCTTCGTCCGTGTACTCGTATTTGTACTGACGCTTGTAGTCGGCAGGTTCGATCTGCTTACGACGCGTGTTCCCGGTGAAATCTCCGTCTCCGGTGCGGCTGTCCCGCCATTCCGTCTCTGTCGACGTCCACGTTCTCGTCTCTCGACGAGTTCCTGCCTTCTCCCACTCAGATCGATCCTTGAGGAACATTTCACGATATCCCCGCTGTCGGAAGGACTGTGTTTCCGTCTCGTACTGAGCCTCGTGTACTTTGACGCGTTCCTCAAGTACGAACTCTCTGTCAGTGACGCGGCTGTCAGTTACGTTGTAGCCCTTGGTCAGGAGTCGAAGTTTTTCATCAGGGCTGTCGACAGTTCGCTGTATCTGCTTTTCGGCCCTAATCAGGTACTTTATTTCGTTGATGCCGGTTATCTTGTAGACTGGTGGCGCGTTCTGCGTAACCGTCACTGAGGGGAGTGGGTGTGTGACGCTGATTCGTTCTGGATTGTTCTGATTGTAGATCTCCACGGCCCCATCCTTCGCTATCAACTCGGATGCAGGGACTTCGATGATTCCGTGCCACTGGCGCTGGTTTGCTGCTGTCTTTCCAGTGGGCTTCCGGGTTGTTTTGTGCCAGTCCTTCACTTCGCCGTCTACGTCGACTGGCTTCGCTCGAATCTGTGTTTCGTACCTGTTTTTACTAAATTTGTAATTGTTTGTCGAGACGGCGAATGTCACCGTCTCGTTTGCGGTGTAAGGGCCGTCATCAACTGGTTCAATCGTTGCGTTCGGTGGAACGAAGAACTGATGATAGGAGTGATTTTGAGTCGCTCTTGCCCCGCTTCCGTCTTCTACCACCAGCGTTGCAGATCGGAGCGAACGGAGTTCTCCTGTCGAATTTCCGGGTCCAATCGGATCGGCTCCTTCTCCCCAAAAGTATTTCAAATCGGTACCGTCAGGGTCGAATGAACGGCTGGCATCCAGTATTAGTCCCCAATTGTCGGCGGACTGTGTCGTACCATCAGTTTCCGCAGTGAGCCTGACTTCTGGTGGGCTTGGTTCTACAACCAAGTTCTCAGTAACCGGTGTGTTCAGACTAGTGTACTTTGTCCGACTTTCGAGCTCATATGTGCCGGGTTTCTCCGCCGACCAATACGAAACAACTGTTAGTGTTCCATCCTCTGCATATCGATTCTTATCAAATTGACCACGATCTACTTGTATGGTTCTCTCCTTCTTTTGAGGCGTCTGTACTACCGATACATTCTCCGGATCAGCCCCGTTCAATTCGATCTTTACCACGTGCTTCGCCGCGTACCGCTCCGGGTCGATCCGTTCGTGGTACGAATCCACCGGAAGGTTCACGAATCCGGATTCGACGATTTCAGGCTCTCCGACGGGTGTCACTTCCTTCGAGACGGTCGTCGTCTGTCCGCGTCGGTCAGTTGCAGTAATCCGGATCGTCAAGGGATCGTCGAACGACTGAACCGATTTGGTGAACTGGATCCGCTTCGTCTGCCGTGGCCACTCCCCTCGTCTTCCAGTAATCTCCGGTCGGCGAACCAGCGTCTCGCCGTCGACTTCAACGCGGACGGACTGAAGGTTGTCGTAGCCGTCGGTCCCGACAGCTTCGCCGGAGAGCACGCTGGACGCAGTCAGGTCTCCGACCGATACTGTCGGTTTGGGGTCGGCAACGACGGTCGTCGAACCGTCGGAGAACCGAGCGACGTCGCTGGAGCCGTCGGTGTAGGTGACGACGGCGTAGACGCGGTGGTCGCCGGGCTGCCACCGGATTTCCTGTCGACCACCGCTCCCGATTCGGCCATGTTCGGTGTACCACTGTACTGACCGGACGACTCCCGATGGAGCACCAGCGAGGTCGTACGTCGCACGGAGTGGTTCGCCGCCAGTGACGAGGTCTGGGCCGTCAAGTGTCGGCGACTGTTGGCTCGCAACGGACGGCTGCGGCTGGTCCGGTGGACTCTGTCTCGGCCGGGAACTGTGTCGTGTCGTCGCCGTGTCTGTCAGCCCGTCGGTGTCGACGAGTTTCACGGAAATCGTGTGTGCTCCCGTCGCACCGAACGTCTGATTGAGCGAGTCTGTCGTCGTCTCCGACGAGAGCGAGCGGTTGGCAACAGTCGTTCCATCGACGGTCCAGACGATCCGTTCCAGTGGGGCCGCCCCACGGTCGAGCGTCGCCGTAAACGTCTCCGTCGTGCCGACGAGCGAAGTGTCGGGACCGTCGACGGTCGCTTGCGGTGCCTGTCCGCGTTCGACGGTCACGTAGAGGGTATCGGTCCGTTCGGCACCGTCGTCGTCGGTGACGGTGAGTGTTACTTCGTACTGACCTCGCGTGTTTGCTTCGAAGGTCGTCCGTGGCGAGGATTCGTCGGACAGTGGTACGCTTCGTCCGGTCGGCGAGGTGACAGACCACTCGTAGTCGACGATGCGGCCGTCAGGGTCACGAGACCCCGTCGCATCGAGGAAGACCGTCGAGCCGCGAGTGACAGTCTGGTCAAGTCCCGCTTCCGGAAGCGGTGCTTCGTTCGTCGCACCGACCACACCGGCGGGAACCAGTGTGGTGACGAGGAGGAACGCGACGATGACTGGTGATAGTTTCATTCGTCTTAGGACGGGTTTAATTTCGTTGCCGGGTTTATATCTTCGGGTTCAGAAAGAAATCAACACCCCACGAAGTGTAACACTTCAGCATGAGGCCCTCTCACGGCAAACCTGATCTCTGTGTCACTGATTCGGCTTCGAACGCCCGAAACAGCCCCGCCGACAGTGACCGGAGAGGGTGAACGTCCGCATTTCGGATCTGACAAGAACGCCCGGAGAAGAGCCGAGAAGCCTAGATTCTTCATTATCGTTCCTTGCTAATCCATAGCAAAGTCTAAGGCCTGACCGTCGCAACATCCCGCTACTAGTGGTCCGTATCGGCGGGCCGTGACATCCAAATATGACTGAAGACGAACTCATCTGGCGAATCGCAGGGGGGTCCGGGGACGGGATCGCCTCGACGAGCCAGAACTTCGCAAAGGCCCTGATGCGGGCGGGGCTACACGTGTTCACGCACCGACACTATCCGTCGCGAATCCGTGGCGGCCACACGTACACCGAAGTACGTGCCTCGGCCGACCCGGTCAAATCACGCGGTGACGGATACAACTTCCTCCTCGCGCTTGGTGACTCCTTCGCTCGGAACCCACAGGAGCACGCCTACTACGGTAACGAGGAGATCAAGCCGCTGTCGGAGAACCTCGATGAACTCCGCGAGGGCGGAGTCATCGTCTACGACTCGGGGCTGCTCGACGCGAGCGAGATCGAGAACTTCGACGAGCGCGTCGAAGAGAACAACTGGCACGTCTACGACCTGGACCTCCGTAGTATGGCTCGCGAGCACGGTCGCGAAGTCATGCGGAACACCGCCGGTGTCGGTGTGACGTGCGCGCTCGCTGGCATCGAACTCGAGTGGATCGAGGACCTGATGTCGGACGCCATGCCGGAGAAGATTCTCGAGCCCAACATCGAGATTCTTCACGAGGCGTACGAGCTCGTACAGGAGGAGTACGACACCGACGCACCTGACGTGTCTGTCCCTTCCAGCGAGCACGACGAGGAGCAGGTGCTCCTCTCGGGTTCGGACGCCATCGCCTACGGCGCGCTCGACGAAGGCTGCCGGTTCATCGCGGGCTACCCGATGACCCCGTGGACCGAGGTCTTCACCATCATGTCGCAGAACCTCCCCGAGGTCGGCGGCATCTCCGAACAGGTCGAAGACGAGATCGCCGCGGCGGCACTCGCAATCGGTGCGAGCCACGCCGGCGCGAAGGCCATGTCCGGGTCGTCCGGCGGTGGCTTCGCGCTGATGGGTGAGCCGCTGGGCCTCGCCGAGATGACCGAGACGCCGGTCGTCCTCGTCGAAGCGATGCGTGCGGGTCCGTCGACGGGTATGCCGACGAAGCCCGAGCAGTCCGACCTCGAACACGTCCTGTACACCTCGCAGGGTGACTCCCAGCGCATCGTCTTCGCGCCCGGGACCGCCGCCGAGGCGTACACGCAGACGCGCAAGGCGTTCGAGATCGCCTACGAGTACCAGATTCCGTCCATCATCCTCTACGACCAGAAGCTCGGTGGCGAGCTCGCCAACGTGCCCGCCAGCGTCTTCGACGAGGCACCGAACCCGTCGCTGGGTTCGACTCTGACGGAAGCGGAACTCGAGGACGCGCCGCACTCGGAGACTGGGAAGTACAAGCGCTTCCAGCACGACGTCGAGGACGGCGTCAGCCCGCGCTCCATCCCCGGTCAGAAGGGCGGTCGTTTCCTCGCGACGGGTAACGAGCACACGCCGGAAGGACACATCTCGGAGTCCCCGGCGAACCGTGTTGCCCAGATCAACCGTCGTATCCAGAAGAAGGAGGCCATCCGCGCGGAGCTCGACACGGCGAACCGCGAGGACAGCCACCAGACCTACTACGGTCCGGAAGACGCCGACTACGGTCTCATCACGTTCGGGAGCCAGCAGGGCACCGTCGAGGAGGCAGTCGACGTCCTCAACGAGAAGGGTCATTCGGTCAAGGCGCTCGGCGTCTCCGACATGATGCCCTTCGCAGAGAAGGAGGTCGCGGAGTTCATCGAGAGCGTCGACGAGGCGCTCGTCGTCGAGATGACGGCTTCGGCGCAGTTCCGCGGTCTCATCCAGAAGGAACTCGGCCTGTACGGCGAGCAGCTGTCCAGTCTCCTGAAGTACAACGGCAACCCGTTCGAGCCGGCTGATATCGTCGAAGGGTTCGAAGTAAACGTCATCGAGGGTGGCGAACTCGACCACACGCGGACGAAGTTCGTCCCCAAAGCAGGTGAGTAAACATGAGTGCATTCAGCGCAATCGGTGAAGAACGCGAGATCGACCGAGAGGAGTATACGCCTGGTCTCGAACCACAGCCGACGTGGTGTCCGGGCTGTGGTGACTTCGGTGTCCTCAAGGCACTGAAACAGGCCCTTCCGGAGGTCGGCCGCACGCCGGACGAGACGATGCTCGTGACGGGTATCGGCTGTTCCGGCAAACTGAACAGCTACCTCGACAGCTACGGGTTCCACACCATCCACGGCCGCTCGCTGCCCGTCGCTCGGGCCGCGAAGCTCGCCAACCCCGGCCTCGAAGTCGTCGCCGCCGGTGGCGACGGTGACGGCTACGGCATCGGTGGGAACCACTTCATGCACACGGCTCGTGAGAACCACGACATGACCTACATCGTGTTCAACAACGAGATCTTCGGCCTCACGAAGGGCCAGACCTCGCCGACGAGCCCGAAGGGTCACAAGTCGAAGACCCAGCCGCACGGCAGTGCTAAGGAGCCGCTCCGCCCGCTGTCGCTGTCGCTGACCTCCGGTGCGTCCTACGTCGCCCGGACGGCGGCCGTCAACCCGAACCAGGCCAAGGAGATCCTCATCGAAGCCATGAACCACGACGGCTTCGCACACGTGGACTTCCTGACGCAGTGTCCGACCTGGAACAAGGACGCCCGCCAGTACGTCCCGTACATCGACGTGCAGGACTCCGACGACTACGACTTCGACGTCACCGACCGCCGTGAGGCGGCCGAGATGATGCACGAGACCGAGGACGCCCTCCACGAGGGCAAGGTCCTGACCGGCCGGTTCTACGTCGACGAGGACCGCCCGTCCTACCAGCAGGAGAAGCAGAACATCGGCGAGATGCCGGAGGCGCCGCTCGCAGAGCGCTACTTCGACGAGGACTACGAGTGGGAGCGCTCGTACGACATGTTCCTCGACAAGCACAAGTAACGCACGCCGCGTTCACGGCTGCGACTTTCTTTCGGACACAATCGCTTAGCCGCTGCACTGTGTAGCGACCGACACGATGGCTGGTCCCCACTCCACTCGACGTCGTCTCCTCGCGACCCTCGGTACCGCCGGTCTCACTGGTCTCGCTGGCTGTGGCAGTAGCTCTGAACTCGAAGGTGAGGGTGACACCATCGAGATCATGCCCAGGAACGGCACCGACGAAACACAGCAAATCGCGATACGTATCGAGGATAGCGACGGCACCACCGTCTTCTCACACGTCTACGAACTCGAACCGGACCATCTGTCCGAGTCGGAGGGTGTCTCCCCCGATGCGGACCCGACACGTATCTCCGTGTTCGTCGCAGGCGGGCCGAACGAGACGTTTCGGTATCATCCGGACGACGAGACGCGTCGGACGTGCCAACGAGACGGCATCGATTTCGGTGTAACGCTGACAGCCGAGCAGACTTTGGCACCGTGGTACACCTGTTGACACTTGAGCCGGTCGTGACGGGGTTTTACGAGTTACACAAGCCGTTTTCGATTCGGAAGATATTTTTTATGCCAACCGAAAGCTCACTCAATGAGTTCCACCTCCACGGAGGAGCGTATCCTCGCCGCCCTCGAAGAGGATGCACAGGCCTCCTATGCCGATATTGCCGAGAGCGCAGGGGTGTCGAAACCGACAGTGCGAAAGTACATCAAACAGCTCGAAGAGAGCGGCGTCATCGTCGGATACTCCGCCGATGTCGACCCGAAGAAGCTGACCGGGCAGTCTATCGCTATGGTCGGCATCGACGTCGAGAGCGAGCGGTACGTCGAGGCGACGCGGGCACTGAAGGGGCTCGACTCCATCGAGACGCTCTACACCTCCTCGGGCGACCATATGCTGATGGCGGAAGTCCGCGCCGACGACGGCGACGCCGTCGGCGACGTCATCAGCGACGAGATACTCGCTATCGACGGCGTCACCGCCGCACATCCGTCGTTCCTGCAGGAACGCCTGAAGTAGTCGTTTCTCGCTTCACTTTCACTGCACATCCCGAAGCTTCTCCATCCTCGCGCTCCGATAGTGAGACGATGAGTGGGGAGACGCTGCCTGGCACGCCCCCGGCCGAGGAGCGGCGCGTCGTCCTCCACGTCGACATGGACTGTTTCTACGCCTCCTGCGAGCGACTGCGCGAACCCGAACTCGTCGGCGAACCGCTCGTCGTCGGCATGGGCTACGACGCGGGTGAAGCCCACGGTGCAGTCGCGACAGCGAGCTACGAGGCCCGCGAGTACGGCGTCGAGAGTGCCCAAGCCATCTCGAAGGCACTCGAACTGCTGCCCCGCATCGACGAGGAGTCGGACGACCCCGACGCCGACGGTGCGGGATACTACCGCCCCGTCGACCTCGACTTCTACAAGGCTGTGAGCGAGGACGTGAAGGACGTGCTCCACGACTGCGCCGACGTCGTCCGCGAGGTCAGCATCGACGAGGCCTATCTCGACGTGACCGACCGGACCGCGTGGCAGACCGTCGCCGGGGGCGACCGGACGCTCGCGGAGGGGTTCGCTCGGCACGTCAAAGAGCGTATCAGCCGCGAGGTCGGGGTGCCTGCGAGCATCGGCGTCGCCCCGAATATGTCGACCGCGAAGGTCGCGAGCGACTACGACAAGCCCGACGGCCTGACCGTGGTCGAACCCGGCGAAGTCCGGGAATTTCTCGCGCCGCTCCCGGTCGAAGCCGTCCACGGCGTCGGCCCGGTGACCGCTCGCAAACTGGGCGAGTTGGGTATCGAGACCGCTGGCGACCTCGCGAGCGCGGACCCCGGCGAGCTGGAAGGGCGGTTCGGCGGCCGGGGGCGGGAGATGTACGACCGCGCTCGCGGCCGCGACGACCGGGCGGTGACGCCGACCGGGCGGCCCAAGAGCCTCTCGCGGGAGTCGGCGTTTGTGGAGGCAACGGAGGACAACGAAGCCAAACGCGAGAAGGTGCGCGCGCTCGCCGCCGACGTCGCCGACCGTGCCCGTCAGCGTGGAGCGATGTACCGCACTATCGGCATCAAGGTCGTCACTCCTCCCTTCGACGTCAACACCCGCGCGAAGTCGCTCTCGGGACCGGTCGATGACCCCGACCTCGTCGAGTCGGTCGCGCTCGACCTCCTGACGGAGTTCACGGAGAGTGAGGTGCGGAAACTCGGCGTCCGCGTGTCGAATCTGAGCTTCGCCGCCGAGGAGCAGGCGAGTCTGGACGGCTGGGAGGGAGCGGACGGTGGTGAGTCGTCGGCGGCAGGACAGCCGACGCTCGACGGCTGGGATGCCCCGGAGAGTGAGCACGCGGAGGCTGCCGTCGCCGACAAGGGCGACCTGCGGCACTGGGCGGACGCCGACGGCAGCGACGACGAGACAGAGCCGTCACGTCCGCGACGGCGTGGAGACGGACAGGCATCGTTGGGTGATTTCGAATGAGCAGCGAACAGTTCTACCAGTGGGTGTCGGACGGCGTGATGGGGCGGCGAGGGACCATCTCGCTGCTCGTCGGTGTCGCACTCGGCTGGACGGGCGCGACACTCGTCAACGACTCGGCCGACTCGGGAGACGGGGATGGGTCGCCCGTCGACGAGTCGGACGGGTCGACGACAGAGACAGCGACGGCGGAGCCGACCGAGACGGACGAGCCGACAGCAACCGAGACCGCTCAGCCGACGGAGACAGAGACGGCGACGGAGACGCAGGAGTCGACGGCAGAGCCGACAGCGACGGCGACGCCAACGGACGGCCTCGCGGCAAACCTCGATATTTCTCACCGTGGCTTCGGCGACGAGACCTCGTACCAGGTGCTCTACAGCATCATCAACCGCAACGACGTGGCGGTCGTCGTCGACTTCGCGGCGACTGTCACTCTCCGGAACGGCGAGACACTCCGGCAGGAGCGGACGGCGACCATCGACCCCGGACAGGCAGCCAACGACGAATTCGTCTTCGAGGGCTACGACTCGACGCCTACAGGCTGGGGGTTCAGGCCAACCGACGTCAGACGCGCCTGAGGCGACGAAAGGAGTTATGCCCTCGCGGTCGGAGTTGCCAGTAACTGAATGACCGACCAGGAAACCATCACCGTCGCGGAGGTGAGCGACGGACCCGGCGGCGACAGCGGCGAGAAGCCCGGAACGCCCGTCTCGCTTCCGGTCGTCGAGATTCTCACCGGTCGCGGCTTCGTGACAGGCAAGAGCGGCTCGGGGAAGTCCAACACCGCGAGCGTCATCATCGAAAAGCTGCTGGACTCGCAGTTCCCCGTCCTCATCGTCGACACCGACGGCGAGTACTACGGTCTCAAAGAACAGTACGAGATCCTCCACGCGGGCGCAGACGACGAGTGCGACATCCAGGTCAGCCCCGAGCACGCCGAGAAGATCGCGAACCTCGCCTTGGAGCAGAACGTCCCCATCATCCTCGACGTGTCGGGCTATCTCGACGAGGCCGACGCCGAGGAGATGCTGCTGCAGGTCTCCCGACAACTCTTCGCGAAGGAGAAGAAACTGAAGAAACCCTTCCTGATGCTCGTCGAGGAGTGCCACGAGTACATCCCCGAGAAGGGCGGGATGGGCGAGGCGGGCAAGATGCTCATCAAGGTCGCAAAGCGCGGCCGGAAACACGGGCTCGGCGTCGTCGGCATCAGCCAGCGGCCCGCCGACGTCAAGAAGGACTACATCACCCAGTGCGACTGGCTCGTCTGGCACCGCCTGACGTGGCGCAACGACACCAAGGTCGTCGGCCGCATCCTGGGCAACGAGTACGCCGACGCCATCGAGGACATGGGCAACGGCGAGGGCTTCCTGATGACCGACTGGAGCGAGTCGCTTCGAAGAGTTCAGTTCCACCGCAAGGAGACCTTCGACGCGGGCGCGACGCCCGGTCTCGACGACTTCGAGCGACCGGAACTCAAGTCCGTCAGCGGCGACCTCGTCAGCGACCTCCGCGAGATCTCCGACGAGAAGGCCCAGCGTGAGAGCACCATCGCCGACCTCCGGCAGGAACTCGACAAGAAGGACGCGACCATCCGTCAGCTCAGACAGGAGCTCGAAGAGGCACAGGACATGAGCAACATGGCCGACAAGTTCGCGCAGGCGATGCTCCAGCGGGCAGAGGCACCCTACCGCGGCGGCGGGGGGCGGAACCTCAACCGGCCGGAGCATCAACGAGACCTCTCGGAATACGAGGAAAGCGAGGCGACCGACGAGGACGCGATTCGCGCCGTCGGCGAAGGCGAGTCCCGCCCCGTCGACGAGACCGACGACGAGTCGGACGTCGCCGACGACAACACTGGCTATCCCGGCTTCGAAGGCTCCGAGGGTGTCGCCGAGGCTGGCGATATCGTCGAAGAGCCCACGGCCGACGACTCCGACCCAAGGATTTCGGAGTCCGACGACTCCCAAAATAGTGGCCCCGACACCGACCGCCGGATTCACGACCAGCGCGACGTCGTGCGGACGCTCACCGCCGCCATCGCGGACCTCGACGCCACGTCGCGGCGGATGCTCCGACACTACCGCGAGCAGCTCGTGAGCGACCCGGTCGACGCCCACGTCGCCGCCGGGGGAAGCGGCGACAGCCAACTCGCCTACAGCCGCAACCGCCCGCTCCGACAGGCCGGATTCATCAGCCACGCGGGGCGAGGGCAGTACGCCTACGCCCTGCCGGATCTCGTCCGCGAGGAGTACGCCGACCGACTCGACCCCGAGGAGTTCGGCGAGACGGTCGAAGCCATCGAGGCGGCGTTCCTCGACGCAGCCGAAGAATCGAGCGTGGAGGCCGATGGCGGGGTCGACGGCGAGGTCGACAGCGAGCGTGACCAGTCCGCGGGCGACGACGGTGACGACGATTCGGCGACGTGGCCCGACCACGGCCAGCACTGAGCGACACGAACGCGGCGTCGGCAGCGTCGACAGACCGTCCGGCGTCGCGGGTCAGCCTGCGCGGTCACACGGGACGTGGACCGCTGGCTAGCGGAGGCGGCCGGCGCGACAACGAGTGCGAGCGAGTGAAAGGAGTGAGAGCGAGCGAAACGACTGTTTCTCGGACTTACAGCCCGGAGACGAGGTCTTCGAGCGCGGCCTTCGGGTCGTCGGCCTTGGCGACGCCGCTGGCGAGGAGGATGCCCGTCGCGCCGAGGTCGCCCGCGGCGACGACGTCGTCGCCGGTCGAGACGCCCGCGCCACAGAAGACGTCGACGTTCTCGTCGACGGCGGCCGCGGCGTCCACGGCGTCCTCGACGATTCCAGGGTCGGCCGTGGAGACGGAGACGTCGCCACCGATGAGTTCCGGCGGTTCGACGGCGACGGCGTCGGGGGCGAGTGCGGCGGCGGCACCGATCTGTGTGGGGTTGTTGGCGCAGACGATGGTTTCGAGGTCCGCGCGTTCGGCGGCGTCGAGCGAGGCGTCGATGTCGGCGAGCTTCATGCGCTTCTCGGAGTGATTGAGCAGCGTCCCCGTCGCGCCGGCGTCGGCGGCGGCCTCGGCGAGCGTGCTGCCGGTGTGGCTGCCGTGCTCGTTCGGCGAGACGTGTTGTGCCCACGTTTCGACGCCTGTCTCGGCGACGGCCGAGAGGTGGGCCGCCTGCGGGGCGACGGCGATGCGGACGTCGGACTCCTCGGCGACGTCGCGTGCGGCGGTTGCGACCTCGATGGGGTCACACGGATACGCCTTCAGATTTACGAGGATGAACATACAGGCGAAGATTCGGCCGTGGCGGTAAATAGCTTGATTTCTCTGCACAGAGCGCCAGCTGTTCGGCTCCGATTCGGTCGTCCCGACCGCTCGCTTGAGGCTGAGCACTCGACGTCGTCGACGGATAGCAGGCACATCCTACTCACCGACGGCGGACGGCACGCGACGCATACCTACAGCCGCTAACCTCGTCCGGAGAGTATGAACGTCTGTGTCACCTGCCGGCGGCCGACGTCGACACACTGCTGTCGGGGTCGGTGGGTCTGTTCGTCGTGTTGCGGCGCGCCTCAACTCCACGGCGCGCGGCGCGTCCGCTACTGAATGAGAGACTCGAGAGAAACAGAGAGAGTGAGAACTCAGTCCTTGCGCTTGACGACGTCGCCGAGCGTGGTCTTCGTCGACGAGCCGCTGGACCAGTCGGCGTCTTCGTCGCTGGAGCCTTCGGTCAGCGAGATGCCGAGCTTCTTCTCGAGCTTCTTCCGGACGTCGTCGCTCGGGAGGACGTTTCCGCGTTCGAGTTTACGGATGAGACTCGCCTTCTCGTTCAGCTCTTTCGCGAGGTCCTCCTGGCTCAGACCCTTGTTCTCACGGGCCTTCCGGATGCGGTCGTCGTAGTCCGTCGCGATCTCGTCCATGTCGTCGAACATGTCGCGGCGACGGCGCGTGCTGCCGCCGGACGACGACGAGGACGAGGAAGACGACGAACTCGACGAACTCGCCTTCGAAGAGGACGTCGAATACTTCGTCGACGTCGAACTCTGCGATTCAGTGCGGACCTCGGTCCCGAAGTCCTTGCAGCTGTCGCAGAGCTGCAGTTCGGCACCTTCGACTTTCGTGGTGGTGAGCGAGGCCTTGTTGGCTCCGCACATCTCGCACTGGGGCATGGACTGGAATAGTGGAGCCGGGGGTATAAAAGGCACGCCCCGCCGCGGTGAGCCGGTTCTACGGACCGGGCTGGCCACGTCTCCCGAATCGCTGCCGAGTCAGAGAAACCGAAAGCCGCGCTCTCACTCCAGATCAGACCACGCGCCCCAGAACCGCTGGAGCGCGGTCAGATGGCCGACGATAGTGAAGAGCACGAGCAGTAGTCCGATGAGGCCGAGGCCCGCGACGAGGTCACCGGGGAACAGGGCCGTCAGGAAGCCAGCGAAGCCGACGAGCGCGAGGCGGTCCGCGCGGCCGAGCAGGCCGCCGTAGGCGCGGCCGAGACCGACCGCCTGAATCTGCGTGCCGAGATACGAGGTCATGAGCACGCCCGTCACCGCTGCGAGACCGAGCGCGTAGTTGCCGATACCGGCGGCCATCCCCGCGAGGATGACGATGTCGGCGTAGCGGTCGAGCACGTGGTCGAGCAGGTCGCCACCGTCGCTCGCGACGTTCTGTTTCCGAGCGAGCGCGCCGTCGACGAGGTCGAGCCAGCCGTTCCAGAAGACGAACAGCGCGCCCAGCCCGTACCACAGCGGCGTCCCGAGGTAGAAGGCGACCCCGGCAGCGACGGCGAAGCCGAAGGCGATGACGCTAACGCCGTTCGGCGAGAGGCCGAGGCTGTCGGCGACGGAGACGAACGGCTTCAACAACTTGTCCGCGGTCGAGCGGTACTGGTCCAGCGTCATAGATAGTCCACGAAGTCGACGGTGCCCGCACTCGGGTCGCGCTCGCCGTCGAGGACGGCCTGTATCTCGCCTGCGACCGCCTCGGGCGCGCGCTCCGTCGTGTCGATCTCGTAGACCTTCTCCGCGCCGTGGAACTCGAAAGCCTCCGAGAGGATGACGTCGAGTGCCTCGCTCTCGGCGTTCTCCCTCGCTTTCTCCGTAGATTCGCCGCGCTCCACGAGCCGTTCTTCCAGCAGGTCCGGCCGACAGCGCAGGACGACCACCTTGTCGGCGTCGAGGTGGTGTGCGAGATGTGACTCCACGATACCCTCCCAGTCGCCGAGCCACTCGCGGACGCCGTCGAGGTCGGTGACGAGCGTGTCGCGGTCGGCGTCACGCTCGGTCCAGAGGTCGTGTTCGCGGATGGCGTCGTTGAGGTGGACGATGCGGTGGTCGGTATCTAAGGCCTCTACAGCCGTCGTCTTGCCCGTCCCCGGGGTACCGGTGACGACGACCCTCACGCCTCGGCCACCTCGGTGAGGATACTGTTGAGGACCTCGACGGCCTTCTTCGTGCCCGCCTTCGTCCCGCAGGAGATGCGGACGCAGGTCGGCAGCCCGAAGCTCGAACAGTCGCGGATGATGACGCCCTCGCGCTGGCTGGCCTCGGCGACGGCACTCGCGTCGCCGACCTCGGCGAGGACGAAGTTGCCCGCGCTCTCGTAGGTCGGCGCGTCGAGATTGTCGTGGAGATACTCGCGCGCCCACGCCGCCGTCTCGACGGTCTTCTCGACGTGTTCGGCGTCGTCGAGCGCGGCGAGTGCAGCGCGGCAGGCGACCTCGTTGGCGGCGAAGGGCGTGTTGACCCGCGCGTAGGTGTCGCCCCACGCCTCGGGCACGGCGGCCCAGCCGATGCGGAGACCCGCGATGCCGTAGGCTTTCGAGAAGGTACGCGTGACGGCGATGTTGTCGTATTGATCCAAGAGGTCGATGCTGCTCGGCCGCTCGGAGTATTCGCCGTAGGCTTCGTCGACGACGACGAGGGTGTCGTCGTCGACCGACTCGGCGATCTCGCGGATGTCCTTCCGGGAGAACTCCGAGCCGGTCGGGTTGTGCGGCGTCGTCAGGTAGACGATACGCTCGCCGTCGTAGAACTCCAAGACTGTCTCGGGCGTCTGCGCGAAGTCGTTGTCGGCGGTGAGTTCGTACTCCGCCACCTCGCCGTGGTGGTAGCGGGCACTCATCCCGTAGTAGGAGAAGCCGGGCGTCGGCGTCAGGATGCGGTCACTCGGCTCCAGCATCGCGCGAGCAAGATAGTCGAGCGCGCCGTCGGCACCGGCGCTGACCCACACCTGCTCGGGGGCGAGATTCCACTTCTCGGCGAGTTTCTCGGTCAGGTCCGCGTGGGAGGTGGTCGGATAGACGTCGATGTCCGATGCCGTCTCGCGAACTGCCTCGACCGCCTTCGGACTCGGGCCGAACGGGTTCTCGTTCGACGACAGCTTCGTCAGGTTCTCGGGGTCGAGTCCGAGTTCGCGGGCGACCTCCTCCGTCCCGCGGCCGGGCACGTACGGAGCGTGGTCTGAGAGGTCCCGTGGTTGCATAGTCGAGGGAAACAGGCGACGAGTCTTAAGGGTGCTTACACCGAGCGCGTTCTCACTCCTGTTCCTGGATGATCTCGACGACGTAGCCGTCGGGGTCGGTGACGAACGCAACGTACAGGCCGAACTCGTCGACGGCGAACGGGCCGCGGTCGACGCGCTCGTCGCCCAACTCGTCGACGAGCGCGTCCACGTCGTCGACGTCGACCGCGAGATGGTTCAGCCCGGACGGCTCGACTTCGCCCTCGGCGGGGATGAACTGGACTTCCATCTCGCCGTCGGTGCCGTAGAAGACGTTGGTGACGCCACCGGCGTCCAGTTCGGCGACCGGTTCGAAGCCGAAATGCTCGCTGTAGAAGGCGGTCGTCGCGTCCATGTCCGAAACCTCGATGGCTGCGTGCAGTAGACTCATACGCCGTGTCGGTCGTCCTCCGATAAAGGGCTACGCCCCGTGGCAAGCCTCAGTCCAGCGTCTCGGCTTTCGACAGGAATCGTTCGACGACGCCCGGTCTGCCCTCGAAGTGGACGGTCACTCGTTCGGCGTCACCACGGCTGTAGTCGACGTCGGCGACGGTGCCGTGGTCGTGTGCCCACGCCAGGAGGGCCTGTGTCTCACCGGTGTTCGGCACGTCGACCGTCGCCTCGGCGGTCGGAATCGCCGACCCGACGCGAGCGAGGAGGTCGTCGGTTCCGGTACCCTCGGTAGCACTGACGGCGACCGGGTCGGCGTCGAACTCGGCGACAGCAGCGCGGGCAGCTTCGACCTCGTCGGCCGAGCAGCGGTCGACCTTGTTCACCACGGGGACGATGGTGCCATCAGTACGGCCGTCGAGGACTTCGCGACAGGTGTCGACCTTCGATTCGATCTCTGCTGGCGGATCGCTCGCGTCGACGACGAGCAGGACGACGTCGGCGTGGTAGGCGGCCGACAGCGTCGACTCGAAGGCGTCGACCAGCCACGGCGGGAGGTCGCGGATGAACCCTACCGTGTCGGTGACGAGCAGCTGTCTCCCCTCGGTCGAGACTCGCCGCGTCGTCGTGTCGAGCGTCTCGAACAGTCGGTCAGCGGCTCGGGCGGTCGTCGCTTCGTCGGGGTGGACTGGCTCGCCCTCTCCCGCGACGTCGAGGTCGTCGGCGAGCCGTCGTAGGAGCGTCGACTTCCCGGCGTTGGTGTAGCCGGCGAGTGCGACGAGGTCGCGGCCAGCCTCGCGGTGGCGGTCACGGCGACTCTCACCGACGCTGCCGAGCGCGTCCAGCTCGGCTTCGACACGCTGGATACGCTCGCGGAGGTCGAGCACGCGCCGGTGTTCCTTCTCGTTCATCCCTTCGACCGTCCGCCGCTCGTTCGCGGCCTCGGTTTCGAGACGGATCTCCTGGCGGACGCGGGGCAGTTCGTAGCGCAGTTCGGCGAGACAGACCTGCAGCTTGGCCTCTTTGGTCGCCGCTCGCTCGGCGAAGATGTCGAGGACGAGCCGGTGGCGGTCGACGAATCGCGTCCCGTCGGGGGCCAGTGCTTCGAGGTTGTAGACCTGCTGTGGCGACAGCGGGTTGTCGACGAGGACGGTCTCGACGCCGCTCTCGGCGACGCGGCGGGCGAGTTCCTCGGCCTTGCCGCGGCCGAACTGGTAGCTCGAATCCTCGGGTCGGGTCTGCGTGAGTTCGTCGACGACGCGGTAGCCCGCCGTCTCGGCGAGAGCGGCGAGTTCGTCCGTCGTCTCGGTTCGGTCGTCGTATCGGGCGGCGAGGAGTGCTGGCTGTCGCGCGTCTCGTGAGTTTCGTGACTGTGTCATTCGTGTCGTGTCGGTGCCGACCGCCGCGGCGAGCCGAACGTGACGGAGCGCTCGGACTGCCCGCCGACCGGCCACCGTCGTGTGACGGCTGCTCGGGAACCGGTGCGTGACACTCTCCAGTGTGAGAGTGTCGAAAACAGGGGGTCGAGTCGCCAAGTAGTCGTCACCGCTGTGTGGATAGACTCGGGTGACGGAACCGTCGGGGCGACGCGACCGGAGGGCAGCTTAGTCGAGCGTCATTCAGCTTCGGGTGAGACGTGAGGCGGGCAGGAGAAGAGTGCTGGGGTGGTGTGTAAACGAGTGTCGTGACGCCAGTGGCCGTGAGTCGGCGGCTGCGAGTCGGCGGCTGCGAGTCGGCGGTTACAGCACCGCGTCCAGCGCGTCGGCCGCCCGCAACGACAGTGCCGCGATTGTCAGTGTCGGATTCATCGCGCCACCGGTCGGGAAGACGCTCGACCCGACGAGCCACAGGTTCGAGAGGTCGTGCGTCCGGCAGTCGGCGTCGACGACGCTCTCGCTCGGGTTCTCGCCCATCCGTGTCGTCCCCATGTGGTGGTACGCCGGCCCGGTGGTGTCGGGGCCGACCGACCACTCGATGTCGACGCCGAGTTCCTCCAAGACGGCGCGCTGAACCTCGTTTGCCCGTTCGAGCGCGGCTTTCGTGTCGTCGTCGACGCCCCAGTGGACCTCCGGCACGGGGTTGCCGTGGTCGTCCGTCTGCGAGTCGTCGAGAGTGACGTAGTTCTCTTCTTGGGGTAACTGCTCGACGAGCGCGCCCATCGCGATGTGGCTGCCGTAGGAGTCCTGCAACTGGCCCAGAAGTTCGTCGCCCCACGTCTCGCCGTTCAGCGCCTCGATGACGGGCGACGGCCCAGCGTAGTTGAGGAACTCCAGTTTGAGCCCGTTGACTGGGTCGGTATCGTCGTAGAACTGGTGGCACTCGCTGGTGTTGAAGCCGACGTGGTTCTGTCGCGTGGGCCGGTCGAGTCGGCCGCCCATCCCGGCGAAGAGATGGTCCATGAAGTAGCGGCCGAGGGTTTCCGAGGAGTTGGCAAGCCCGTCGGGATACTGCGGCGACTCCGAGAGCAGGAGCAGTCGCGGCGTCTCCACCCCGCCGGCGGCGACGACGAACTGGTCGGCCGTCTGTCGGTGCTCGGTTCCGTCGGGAGTCACGTAGACCGCGGCCGTAACCGACTCACCCGCATCGTCGTGTTCGAGTCGCTGGACGGGCACGCGGTCGACGACCGTCGCGCCCGCCGCCTCAGCCTTGTCGACGTGGCCCTCGGCGGTGTACTTCGCGCCGGAGGGACACACCGGTTTGCACGTGCCGTAGCCGACGCAGGGCGAGCGGCCGTCGTAGCCTTCGGAGTTCCGTGCGTTCGGCACCGAGTGCATATCGAGTTCGAGCGTCTCGCAGGCCTCGGCGAACAGGCTGTCCGAGTGCGACGGCGGGAAGGCGGTCATCGGATACGGCTCCTCCCGCGGCGGCGCGTAGGGGTTGTCGTCGGCACCGGCGACGCCGAGTTCCCGCTCGGCGGCGGCGTAGTAGGGTCGGAGGTCGTCGTAGTCGAGGGGCCAGTCGGTGCCGACGCCGTGGCGGGAGTTCATCTCGAAATCCCGCTCGTGCAGCCGCATCACCATCCCCTGCCAGTGGAGCGTCGACCCGCCGACGCCCTTCACCCGCGAGGCGTTCAGCGGGTAGTAGCTGTCGCCCGAGGACGTGTAGGCGTCGCGCTCGCCGCCCATCTCCCAGATGTTACCCTGGCCGGGACGGATATGTGCCTCCTGCTGTTCGAGCCGTTCGTCCATTTCGAAGCGGCGACCGGCTTCGAGTATCACGACCTCGTGTCCGGCCTCGGCGAGTCGGTGCGCGAGCATCGAGCCGGCTGGCCCGCTGCCGACGACGCAGAGGTCCGCGCCGTCGATGGGCGTCCGGTCGGCGTGGCCGTCAGCCATCGTCGCCTCCCCGTCCATCCACCGACGCCTGCTGGTAGCTCTGGGTCCCGCCGGGATGTCCAATCGGATTCTCGATACCGACGAGCTCTCCGCCGACGGGTGAGGAGTAGAACGCGAAGAGCAGGTCGTTGACGACGAAGTAGCGGACCCGATTCGAAATCGGTCCCTCGGGGTCCGGGTCGGCCGTCTCGACGCCGAGGTCCCGCAGCAGTCGGTCGCGGACGGCCGGATCGAGGGCTGCGAAGGCGTCACCCTGCCAGTCGCGCGCCAGGTCGTCGAGGTCAGTCGCGGCAGCGACGAGACCCGCGCGGTAGTCCTCGCGACCCTCGATACGGCCGAGGACGTAGGTCTCGACGAACTCGGCGTGGCCGTCGACCTCGGTGGGGAAGAGGACCTCGGCCGCGGCCGTGAGCGTGTCGAGCACTGCCGCGGGGGGCGTCTCCTCGGGCGTCGGCTGGGTGCTCTCGTCACCGTCGCCGACGAGCGACGCGCCGCCGACGGCGACACCGACGCCGCTGGCGGCTGCGAGTGCCACCAGCGCGTCACGGCGTGTCAGCTCCATCTGAACACGGATTAGGTAGACCTAAACTTAAGCCCTGCCGTTCGGCGTGGCTGTGGGCAGGATGGGATGCTGAACGAGAACGGATGGGTCGCCGACGCGGCTCAGGGGATGCGGACGTCGTGTTCCAGCGTGCCGACGCCTTCGACGATGACCTCGACGGTGTCGCCGTCTTCGAGCGGGCCGACGCCCGCGGGCGTGCCCGTCGAGATGACGTCACCGGGTTCCAGCGTCAGGTAGGTCGTGATCTCCTCGATGAGCGTCGGGACGTCGAAGAACAGCTGGTCGCGGCTGCCTTCCTGTCGGAGGTCGCCGTTGACACGGAGTTCGACGGCGGCATCGTCCGGGACGTGCTCGGGGTCGGCCAGGACCGGACCCATGGGAGCCGAGCCGTCGAAGGCCTTGCCGCGGACCCAGTTCTGCTCTTTGTTCTGGTCGTCGCGGTTCGAGAGGTCGTTGAGGCAGGTGAAGCCGGCGACGACGTCCATCGCGTCTTCGGCGTCGACGTGGCGACACTGCTCGCCGATGACGACTGCCAACTCGGCCTCGTGGTCGATACGCTCCTTGTCGGCCGGAAGCGTGACGGTGTCGCCGTGGCCCGCGAGCGTGTTCGGCGGCTTGAGGAAGAGCAGCGGCCGGTTGGGCATATCGTTGTCCATCTCGGCGGCGTGTTCGGCGTAGTTGCGGCCGATACAGACGATTTTGGACGGCTCACACGGCGGGAGGATGTCGACCTCGTCGTGGTCGTACCGCTCGCCGCCGAAGGTGATCGCGTCCTCGTGCCACTCGCCCTGCCGGACTGCGCCAGCCGGGTCGCGGAATCGAACGTGGTGCATACGTGAGCCTCCTTGGCACGGCGTTTAGTCCTTTGTGAAACGGCGAGGTGCTGTGGCCGGGGGAGCGACGCGGTATCTGACGTTTTCCTGCTCGCCATCATTTATCATCGTTCCGTGAGTACGTCCGGACGCACTATGGAACTCACCTGGCACGGTCACTCCACCTGGTACGTCACCGTCGGCGAGACGTCGCTGCTCATCGACCCGTTCTTCGACAACCCGCACACGTCGCTGGACGTCGAGGAGATCGACGAGCCGGACTACGTGCTCCTGACACACGGCCACGCCGACCACGTCGCGCACGCCCACAAGTTCAACGACGCGACGCTCGTGGCGACACCGGAACTCGTCGAGTACGCCAAGGAGAACTGGGGCTTCGAGGACGCCGTCGGCGGCATGGGGATGAACCTCGGCGGCACCGTCGAATGTGGCGACGCCTACGTCACGATGCACCGCGCCGACCACTCCAACGGCATCGAGACGGGCTACGGCACGAGTGCCGGGATGCCCGCCGGCTACGTCATCAGCGACACGGTCCCGACGCAGGCCGCAGACGACGAGTCGACGACCTTCTACCACGCCGGCGACACCGGTCTCATGACCGAGATGCGTGAGGTCATCGGCCCGTATCTGGAGCCTGACGCCGCCGCGCTGCCCGTCGGTGACCACTTCACGATGGGTCCGTGGCAGGCCGCCATCGCCGCCGACTGGCTCGGCGTCGACCACGTCTTCCCGATGCACTACGACACCTTCCCGCCCATCGAGATCGACATGGAGGACTTCGAGCGCGAACTCGACGCGACGGGTGCGGCCGCCGAACTCCACGCACTCGACGGCGACGAGACGTTCACGCTGGAGTAGTCGCGCCGACCGGGCCGCTTTTTTCGACGCTCGCGTCCGCGGTGGCCGCCGCAGTGGCCGACGCAGTGAGCACCGATTGGGTTAGCTTTAGGATGGTTGCATCCCACCGTTCGAGTGCAATGAGCGACATCGAGACCACCACCGTCAGTGAGGAAGGATATGCGTGTACGAGTCAGGTCGGCGACTTCGATATGGCCATCGACGCCACGGACGAGACCGGCCCGAACCCGAACGCCGCGCTCGTCGCGACCTATGCGTCCTGTTTCCTGCCCGCCTTCCGCGTCGGCGGCCAGCAGCGTGGCGAGGACGACCTCGGAAAGCTCCAGATCGACGCGAGTGCCGACCTCGACGACGACGACGACCTCGAGGCCATCCGCTTCGACATCTACGTCGAGGCCGACCTCTCGGACGACGAACTCGGCGAGATCGTCACCCGCGCCGAGGACATCTGCCACGTCCACAGCGCGCTCCGCGACGGTCTCCACGCCGACATCACCGTCCACGGCGGCGCGTTCTAAGCGTTCCCAACCGACTCCCGTTTTTTGACACTCCGCTCCGCAGTGGCGACGCCGGACGCCGCTCACCGGCCGTGCCGGGCTTTAGCGGCTGTCGACCACGGATGGTCCGAAACGCCCCTTATACACCTATTGTTGACTATATTCATCTATGCATGAGGTTATATGTGGTCCGCGACACTGACTCGGTATCATGAGTTTCAAACTGAGCTGTCTCTGTGACTGCGGGTTCGTCGCACGCGGTGCCGATCGGGTCGAGGTTGGGGCGGCGGTGCGGACGCATCTCGACGAGGAACACCAACTGCCCGCGGACCCCTCCGAACTGGCTGCCTGTGCACTACCGGCGTACGCTGCACATCCCACGCAGACCTGACCGAGCTTCGGAGCAACGGCATCGGTGCCGACCGACACGGCCGAACGGCAGAACAGTCTCGCCGCCGACAGCGACGCCTCAAGACCATAACCGCGTCCCGACCGTCGCACCGCTCGGCGGTCGGTCCTAGAAAAAAGCAGTCCGCGTTTCTCCGTGACTACCGCCGGTAGCTTCGGTATGTCATGGCCTGTCCGTCGACGATGACGACCTCTCGCTCCTCCGGGTCGTGCGTTGGTTTGGCGGCCAGTTCATCACGGAAGCGGTACGGCGTGTCACGGTCTTCCATACCACACCTCGGGAAGGCGATATAATAAACACTCCGTCAGACAGCTAACAATCTGTTGACAGTCTCGGGTGTGGCCGACAGACGGAGCTTCTGACCGGATTGGCGGCCGTGCGGGAGGGCGAGGGCCTCGGGTCGACAGCGTCGGTCCGCGGTGTGCGGCGTCTATCGTCGTGGACCGTCGTAGCGGCCCATGCCCGCGTGGAGTTGGCCGTCGAGGACGGTCCACCCCTGTCGGTCCGCGGTGAAGGTCGTCGCCGTCGTGCTCGATTCGAAAGCGTTGAAACTGTTCGAGAGGCCGAACCCCCACTCGTTCCAGCCCTCGAACCGGACCTCACCGAGCGTGACCGTCGCCGGCGTCTCGCTCTCGTACGTCACCGACGCCACGCTGGAGAACGACATACAGACGTCCGTCGCCGTCCACGGGTCGCGGCAGTCGACCGACGTCACGTTGTCGACCGGTGCGAGGAACGACCCGTTGCCGATGGGATACCGAGTCTCGATGTCGTGGTCGACGGTCACCTGCCAGCCGACCGAGTAGCTCGTCGGTTCCGGGACGAGCCGCCGGTTCGTCATGTTCTCCGGCACCTCGTCAGCGTCGATGATCCGTCGGTCGATGACCGACCCGTTGGAGGCGTAGGTCCAGAGAGTGTAGCGGTCTTCGCCAACCAACCGGTCGGTGTGCAAGCGCAGCATCGGGCCGTGCGGCGTCTCGACGACTGCCGTATCCCAGTCGGTGATCCGGTTCCCCGCGTCGTCGTAGAGCCACAGCTCCGAGAGGGGGTCCGCTCCGACGTCGTCGCCGACGGGGAACGGGAGCAGTACCGTCGCGTTCTCGACGGTGCTGTTCGTGCTGACTGTCGTCGTATACGAGTAGGTGGTGTAGTGGCTGTACATGAACCCCGGCGGGGCGACCACGAGCATGAACAGGGTGAGCGGCGTGAGGACGACGACTGCGGCGACCGCGACGACGAGAAGCCGCTTCGAGGAGACCATACCGTCTAGACGCTCTTCTCGGAGAAATACTCCGCATATCACGGGATACCACGCCGCCTGCTGGCGTCCGTCGGAGCGTGACCGACGGCCGCCCGGACGATATTTCGTCGCTCAGTCGTCGGCCGCGGCGACCTCGCCGTGGTGGATGTCGGTCCCGAGCAGGTCGAGGAAGCCCGCGATCCACTCGGGGTGGTCGGGCCACGCCTGGCCCGTGACGAGGTTTCTGTCCGTCACGACGCCGTCGACCCACGAACAGCCCGCGGCGGTGACCTCGGCCTGGACCGCGGGATACGCCGTCAGCTCGTAGCCGTCGAGGACGCCCGCGGCGGCGAGAATCTGCGGCCCGTGACAGATGGACGCGACGGGCTTCTCCGCGTCGAAGAAGTGTCGGACCATGTCGAGCACCTCGTCGTAGGTGCGGAGATACTCCGGGGCGCGGCCGCCGGGGACGACGAGCGCGTCGTAGTCGGCGGGGTCGACCTCGGCGAACGTCGCGTTCAACTCGAAGTCGTGACCGCGCGTTTCGAGGTAGGTCTGGTCGCCGCGGAAGTCGTGGACGGCGGTCTTTACTTTGTCTCCGGCCGCGCGCTCGGGACAGACGGCGTGGACCTCGTGGCCGACGGCCTGGAGTGCTTGGAAGGGAACCATAATCTCGTAGTCCTCGCCGAAGTCGCCGACGAGCATGAGGATCTTCTTGCCTGGCATAGCGACTAGATATCTCATTCAGAAACGATAATGGTTTCTCAGGTCGCGGCCGTTCGGTCGCTGGTGAACCAATCAATCGTCGCCGACCGCGTCCGTCGCGAGCGACCCGCTCAGTCGTCGCCGTCCAGCACGCGGTCGATGGCGGCGATGGAGTCCAACACGTAGTCCGGCTCGATAGCCGAGTTCGCCAGCGCGGCCTCGTCGGTGACGCCGGTCCGGACGAGCACCGTCGTCATCCCCGCGCTGGCACCGAGCGCGATGTCGGTGTCGAGACGGTCGCCGACGACGAGGCAGTCCGCGGGGTCGACGCCGAGGAAATCCAAGGCTAGCTCGCGGGCGTACTCGTCGGGCTTGCCGAGCACGCGGTCGGGGTCGCGGCCGACGACGCCCGCGACGGCGCGGATGATGGCCCCCGACCCCGGAATCAGTCCCTGGTCGGTCGGGATGGTCACGTCGGGGTCGGTGCCGAGAAACGTCACCCCGCCGTCGAGCGCGCGGTGTGCCCGCGTCAGCTGGTCGTAGTGGAAGTCCCGGTCGATGGAGACGACGACCGCCTCGGCGGCGTCGGGGTCGTCGACGACAGACAGGTCGGCGTCGTCGAGCTGGGTGCGGAAGCCGGACTCGCCGACGAGAAAGAGGTCGTCGCGGGCGTGGAACTCGCGGAGATACTCGACCGTGACGGTGCCGGAGGTCATCACCTCGTCGGCGTCGACCGCCAGCCCCGCCCGCTCGAAGCGGTCGACGTAGGCCGCCGGTGGCTTCGTCGGGTTGTTCGAGAGGAACAGTCGTCGAAGCCCCGCGTCGGCGAGGCTGTCGAGCGCGTCGGCCGCGCCCGGCAGCTGTGTGTCGCCGCGGACGACCGTGCCGTCGACGTCGAGGATGACACCGCGATAACTCATTGGCGGCGGTAGGGCGGGGGACGGATTGAAGCTCCCGGTCGTGTCGGGGCCGTCGGCCACCGGTCGAGCGGCGTCTGGGACTTCGGCGAACCAAAGAACGAATAGTACGCCCTCCTGAGGAGGGGGTAGTGACGAACACGCAGCTCACACACATCCAGATCGACAACTACGGGCCGTGGACCGTAACGCCGGAACCGCGCCGCGAGATGGACCTCCAGACGCTCCAGTCGCGACTCTTCGCTGACCTCGCACAGTTCGTCGGCAACCGCGGCGGCTACGTCTTCTTCACCCGCTTCGACAACATGGTCGCGGTGACGAACGGGCTGGACCGCACTGACCACGAACTCCTGCAGGAGTCCGTCGGCAACCGCTATCCGGTCACCCTGAGCCTCGGCGTCGGCGTCGACGAGATACCCGTCGAGGCACTCGAAACCGCGACGGCGGGGGTGCAGGCAGCCGGAAGCGCGCAGGACGCCGAGCGGACCGAAGTCCTCGCCGGAGAGTTCCATACGGGGCAGGCCGCCGACGACCTCCACATCGCGCACTTCGACGTCGATGACGCCACGGGCAAGTACACCGACCGGCTCAACGAGTTCGACACGTTCATTCAGATCGAACAGGGCTACGCCGCGCTGATGCGGTATATGCGCGAGGAGCACGGCGCGCTCTCCTTCTTCGTCGGCGGCGACAACATCATCGCCGTCTGTCCGGAGCTGTCGCCCGCCACGTACCAGGCCGCCATCGACGCCGTCGAGGCCGAGGTCGGCGTCGAACTGAAAGTCGGTGTCGGCACCGCACCCTCGCCACACGAGGCCGGGTTCGCGGCGAAACACGCCCTGGAGGACTGTCGGCACCGCGGCACCGCCGTCGAGTTCGCCGCGACCGACTCGCCGACGCTCTCGACTGACTGAGATGCCAGCACGCTCGCTCTACTTCACGGCACCCGAGGAAGTGGCCCTTCGCGAGCGGCCGGTTCCGACGCCCGGTGCCGACGAAGTCCGCGTCCAGACGACCGTCTCGGCGGTCAGCCCCGGTACGGAGCGGCTGCTCTACGAGGGCAACGCACCGTCGAACCTCCCCATCGACTCGTCGCTTCCGGCACTGTCGGGGACGTTCGAGTATCCCTTCACCTACGGCTACGCCGCCGTCGGCACCGTGACCGCCGTCGGCGACGACGTCGACGAGGCGTGGCTCGACCGCACCGTCTTCGCGTTCAACCCCCACGAGACGCACTTCCTCGCGGAGCCGGCCGACCTGCACGTCGTCCCCGACGGCTGTTCGCCCGAGACCGCCGCGCTCCTGCCGAACGTGGAGACGGCACTCAACTTCGTCATGGACGGCCGCCCGGTCGTCGGCGAACGCGTGGCCGTCTTCGGCCAGGGCGTCGTCGGCCTACTCACGACGGCCATCCTCTCGTCGTTCCCACTGGAGCAGCTGACGACGGTCGACACCGTCGCCGCCCGTCGCGACCTCTCCCGGCAGTTCGGCGCGGACGAGAGCCTCACGCCCGCCGAGACCCGCGAACGGTTCGCGCTCGACCCGGCGACCAACGGCCACGCCGACGTCCCCCAGGGGACCGACCTGACCTACGAACTCTCGGGGAACCCCGAGGCACTCGACGACGCCATCGACGTGACGGGCTACGACGGCCGCGTCGTCGTCGGCTCGTGGTACGGCCGCAAGCGGGCCGACCTCGGTCTCGGCGGCCGCTTCCACCGCAGCCGCATCGACCTCCAGAGCAGTCAGGTGAGCACCATCGCCCCCGAGTTCCGCGGCCGGTGGACGACCGAGCGACGGTTCGAGACGGCCTGGGACTGGCTCTCTCGGCTCGACACCGACCGGCTCGTCACCGACCGGCTGCCGCTCTCGCGCGCGGCCGACGCCTACGACAGCCTCGGCTCCGACCGCGAGGGGACCGTGCAAATCCTCTTTACCTACGGGGAGTGAGTTCGGGTCATGTACTCGGTCACGGTCCGACGTTCCTTCGTCGCCCAACATTTCCTCACCGTCCCCGACCCCGGCCCGGAGGGCGAACTCCACTCGCATCACTTCACCGCCGAGGTCGGCTTCCACGGTCCCGAGTTGAACGAGTACGGCTATCTCGTCGACATCGACGACGTGAAAGACGCGATGGCGACCGTCATCGGCCGCTACCGCGACACGACGCTCAACGACCAGGACTCCTTCGCGGGGAAGAACCCCAGCGTCGAGCACTTCTCGCGGATTCTCTGTGAGGAGATCGTCGCCCACGCCGAACCCGAGGTACCGACGAAGGCCTCCGTGAAGCTCTGGGAGGACGACGAGGCGTGGGCGCGCTACGAGACGTCGCTGTAGATGCACGTCGGTCTCGTCGTCTACGGCGACCTCGACCGTCGCTCGGGCGGCTATCTCTACGACGCGGAACTCGTCGACCATCTGCGCGAGGCGGGCGACGAGGTGACGGTCTTCTCGCTCCCCGAGCGGCGCTACGCGCGCTCGCTCGCCGACAACGCTGACCGGGAGTTCCGTCAGGAACTGCGACGGGCTGACCTCGACGTGCTCCTGCAGGACGAACTCTGCCACCCATCGTTGGCGTGGACGAACCGTCGGCTGCGTCGCAGCGGCTTCGAGACACCCATCGTCGCCATCGTCCACCATCTCCGGTCGGTCGAGCCGCGGACGGCGTGGCGCAACGACCTCTACCGCGCCGTCGAGCGTCGGTATCTGTCGACCGTCGACGGCTTCGTCTACAACAGCGAGACGACCCGCGAGACCGTCGCGAGACTGGCCGACCCCGACCCCGGCGTCGTCGCCTACCCCGCGGGCGACCGCTTCGACCGGTTCGGCCGAACGCCCACCCCGGACCAGGTCCGCGAGCGAGCGAGCGAGGGACCGCTGCGGCTCGTCGCGCTCGGCTCCGTCACCCCGCGGAAGGGGCTGGACACGCTCGTCGAAGGGCTGGCACGGACGGACGGCGGCTGGGAGCTGACCGTCGTCGGCGACGACACGGTCGACCCGGACTACGCGTTGCGGCTCCGCACGCTCGTCGCATCGCTCGGTCTCGTCGAGGACGTGACGTTCACCGGTCGGCTCCCCGACGACGAACTCGTGACCGTCCTCGAACGGAGCCATCTCCTCGCGATGCCCTCACAGTACGAGGGGTTCGGCATCGCCTACGTCGAGGGGATGGCCTTCGGACTCCCCGCGTTGGCCTCGACGGCCGGTGGCGCGGCCGAACTCGTCACCGACCGCGTCAACGGTCTGCTGGTCGACCCGGGCGACGCGAGCAGCGTCGTCGACGCGGTCGCCCCGCTGTGTCGCAACCGTGAGCGACTCGCCCGGCTGAGCGTCGCTGCACTCGAAACCGCACAGACGCATCCGACGTGGGCCGAGACCGCTGCGCGGATTCGGGGGTTTCTCGCCGCCGTCGTCGCGGAGTGACGGCCGTCGTCTGCGGACTCCTCGGGGAGACGCTCCACCAAACCGGTCCTCACGACCGAACAGCCGACCAATGAGGTTTCTGACTGGAAATCCAGAGAGTGTTCGAGAAAGACGTTGGACTGGACGATAGTGCTCGCACAGACCGGGCTCTCAACGAGGCTCGCGCGGACCGCGCCTGCCGACGCGAACGGCCAAGCGGCCGGGCGGCCGTGCGTGGCACACGCTGGGTGGTCCCTCTCGGCCGACCCGAGTCGAGACCGGCTACCCTGTCGCCTGCCCGGTCTGGATCTGGTTCTCCCAGTCGCGTCGTTCGTCGAGTTTCTGTCGGCCGAGATGAGTCAGCTGGTAGTAGTTGGTGCGGCGGTCCAGCCGCCCCTTCTCGACGTAGCCGTTGTCGACGAGATGGTCGAGGTTGGGATACAGCCGACCGTGCTTGATCTCGCCGCCGAAGTCGCGTTCGAACCGCTCTTTCACTTCTTGGCCAGAGGGTCGTTCGAGACCGCTGATGACGTACAGGAGGTCACGTTGGAACCCAGTGAGGTCGAACAACATCCCCGTATAGTATGTCGTCAAACAACATAGTTATTGTCAAAAATTACATATATCCGGAGAGTCTGGAAGATGGAAGCGACGTGGGCCGTTCTCTCGGGACGACGCCCCCCGAGAGGGTCGTCGTTTCGACACCCTGCCGACACGTTACTGGCGTTCACGTTACCGAAAGCGTGAGGGTTTACCGCTCGGAGTCCTTGCCTCGCCGTGTGGAGTCCCCATTCGAGATTTTAGGGATCGACGCGGACGCGAGCGACGAGGAGATCGTCGCCGCATACCGCCAGCGGGTGAAGGAAGCCCATCCCGATCAGGGCGGGTCCGCCGCCGAGTTCCAGCGCGTCCGAGCGGCCTACGAGGAACTCCAGCAGGGCTACCAGCCCGACGCGCTCGACGTCGCCGACGCTGTCGACCAGACGACGAACGGCGAGTCCGACGGAACTGACGACCCGGCGACGGCCGACGCCCGAGAGCCCAGCGGCCCGCATATCGAATATCTCAACTTCGAGACCTTCAGCGACCACGGCTGGGACCTCGGCGACGACGACCTGTTCGAGAAGGCCGCCGCGGCTGACCTCGCGCCCGAGGACTACGGCGTGTTCTCCTACGACGACGGCCGAAACCTCCTCCAGTCGGCCGAAGACTGCGGCTACTCGTGGCCCTTCGCCTGCCGCGGCGGCGCGTGCGCGAACTGTGCGGTCGCCGTCGTCGAAGGCGAAGTCGAGATGCCCTCGAACCACATCCTCTCCCAAGAGATGGTCGACCGCGGCATCCGACTCTCCTGCATCAGCGAACCCATTTCGGACGAACTGAAGGTCATCTACAACATCAAACATCTGCCCGGTCTCGACGACCTCCGCCTGCCACCCCAGCAGTTCGGTGGCGCGAACGACTGAATTCGGCTGATCGTCGACCTCTCTAATTCGGGTGAGGTATTCGTCGATAGAGGTCGACGAACGGTCAAAGTCGAGACCGAGTCCAGTGTCCCAAAGAAGCGTGTGCAGGACATCGGCGTTCGTCGACGACGAGAGGCAGTTCACGTATCAAGTCTGAACGCCGAGTGTCGCCTGTTCTGTTTCGTTGATTACGAACTTCGCGAGCGTCGTCTGGCCAGCACCGGAAAGCCCGGTGATGAGTGTGTCCTCACCCGATTCGCCGCGTTGATTGGAGCAAGGAGCGAGGACAGATGTCCAATGTTCGAGATCACTGACCACTTCCTCACGTGAACCGAGCAGCCAGATTTGTCAGGAGAAGATTAATATCTGGTTGAATAAAATGTCAGCTCATGTCGAAGGTTTCTGTATTACTCGTCGCTGTCTTGGTTCTCCTCGCGGGATGCACGGGTGCCAGCCCGACCGGTACACCAGACAGTGGAGAAGACGAGACCACGGTAGTCTCCGAAGAAGAGACTGCGACACAATCAGAGACACGCACGGAGACCGAAACTGCCACAGCCACGCCAGAACCGACTGCGACGGCGACACCCGAACCAGAGATTGAGAACCCGTGGGGCCAGAGCATCGTCGTCGTGGGTATCGACCAGACGGTGAATCCGGACAGAAACGTCACACCGCTGGTCAGACAGGCACTGGAGTACTGGGAGAACAACAGCGAGCAATACGGTAGCTACTCGATTGACTACCGACTCGTACCGGACCGACGACAGCCCGACATCGAGATTCAATTCGTCGACGACATCGCAGACTGCGGCCCAGACTACACTGTCGACACGGTCGGATGCGCACCCGTCATCGATCCTGACGCAGAAGCAGATCTCTCTACTCCAGTTCAAGTCGAGGCAGGTTACAACAACAATAGCACTCTTCTCATCCTAAAACACGAGTTGGGACACACTCTCGGGCTGGAACATTCTTCGACGCCATCGTTCATGACCGAGTCTGATTTCCACTACACGTTACCAAAGCCGGATGTAACCGACCGCTACTATCCGTGGAAGACGTCGAACTTCACCGTCTACGTTGATGACTCGAACGTCAGTGAGTTCAATCAAGACGAGTATCGCGAACAGATTGAACACGCAGTAACCTACTACGAAGATGACCCGAAGGGGATGCCGTCGAACCTGTCGTTCACCTTCGTCGACGACCGGGCCAACGCGACACTCGTCGTCACCTACAGAGACGACGTTGACGACCCGAAATCGTCAGTGAGAACGTACGGATACGACCCGGACGGAGATGATGCACTAGAGTACTACACAGACGCGACCATCTACATCGAAGACCTTGAACACGACCGAGTCGCGTATCACGTCGGCTACTGGATCGGCATGATAACGGTTGCCGATGACCGTTCTGACCTCCCTCCACCGTTACAGGAGGATGGAGCGAACCCTGAAGACCATTGGTGGGACTGATTCAAAAGAGTTTCTGCGTCGTGTAGACGGTAGCACCGTTCTCGTTTTCGATGATGTAGATGCCGACGCTGATGTCATCCCACTCAGGCGTAAGGACGTTCTGCCGGTACCCGGTCGGGTTCATCCACTGGTACATCAGTCCGTTAGCGAACTACTGTTCGTTGGTGTAGTAGTGTTCCCGACAGAGGTAGGACAGTCGTCTCCCAGTCTCTTGTAGCGACTTCCCACCGTCTCCCCCGAGTTACGAGATGAGAGCGGGGGCTATCTTGGGGAGATAGCAGCAAGGCTCTCCGAAATAGTGTCGCAAGGAAGTGGGGTCGGAGGGATTTGAACCCCCGATCGACTGATATCTCCGGTTTGCCTCGGTACTCCAGAGGGTCGTCAACGCGAACCGATGATCAGTCGGTCGCTCGGAATATCAGTCTGGAGTTCGTCACCGGGCGTTACCTCTGGAGTCAGTCGCCATGCCGGGCTTGGCCACGACCCCTTGCATGTCCACGTATGGCGAATTGCCTAAAAGGGGTTTCGGTTAACGGTCGGTGTCGGCCCAGTCACAGTCTTGGCATTTGTAGGCTGTCACGAACTCCGTCACGCTCGGCATATAGCCGACGGAGAGGACGTTGCCGCCACAGTCGGGGCAGTCGCGGTCGGCGTCCTCGATGGGTTCGGCCTCCATCGGCCGTTCACCCTCGACGAGTTCGGCGAGTCGTTTCGGCGTCACCATCCGTCCCTGCACGACGCGGTTGCTCATACGGGCGAGAGTAGGTCCACCCACCTAAGAGCACCGTCAGCGGTACGGGGTGGCGAGAGGGGGCGAGTCAGTCCGCGTTCAGAGCCACGGCGCGCGTGCCTCGTCCTGACTCGGGTAGTCGTAGCCGCTGGCGTCGGAGTCGTCCGACGGGTCGTCGGAACCGTCCACGTCCTCCGGGTCCTCGGCAGCGGCCGCATCCACGTCGTCCGCGCCGTCTTCGACGTCGACACCGGCGACGGCAGCTTCGGTCGGGTCGTCGCCACCGTCGGTCAGTGCCGGGTCCAGGTCGGCCGCTTCGGGCACGTCGAGCTCCGAACCGGGGTCGAACGAGAACACGGCCGTCACGCAGAGGACGACGAGCGCGATGGGCGCGTCGGCCGGGATACCGGGCACCTGCAGCACCGACAGTGCCAGCATTCCGAGGGCAACCGAACTCCCGAAGCGGAACAGGTCGATGTCGACCGCACCGCGCAGCCGCGGGCCGAGCAGTGCCACCGAGAGCGCAAAGGCGATACCGACGCCGACGGCGGCGACGGCCGGGACAATGACCGCCGGATCCGTCTGCAGTTGGACCTCGGACGGTACCGACTCGAAACTCGCGACGAGACCGAGTCCGATGATGGCACCGGGACTCGGGAGATACTCGCCGACCTTCGAGGAGGCCGTCTTCGCGGCGATGGCGAGGATGACGATGCCCGCGAAGCGGTGGAAGATATCGAAGTTCAGGAACTCGGCCAGCGTCTGGGCGAGCATGGCTTCGACGGCCGCGACGGGTAGGAGAATCGCACCGAGCATGAGAACGGCCATCGCCTGTTCGCGTGGCGAGCCGTCCATCTCGGCGAGGATGACCGCCACCGTGGCCGAGCCACCGAAGATGAGGAGACCTGCCTCGAGGACGTCGACGGGGTTCTGGAGCGCGCCAGCGATGATGAGGGCAGGGAAGATACCGTCGACGAGTGGGAGACCCATGACGGTCGCGAGCAGCTTGGTCGCGCCGCCGACCTGCTGTTCGAGTCTGAGGGCTACAGGGTGCTGTGAGACACTCATTCGGGGCTAGCGGCCGTCACCATCGGCCAAACGGCGATAGGAACGCAACTCCCCCAAGGTGGCGTCGTCTCCGCCGAGGAACTCCTGTTTAAATGTCCGCCACATCGCTGTAAATTTGACGCCGGATACGGGGGTCGTCTGACCGGCAATACGCGATGCGACAAGACTGTCGGAGTTCATATCCAAACATCGTGGGAGTGAAGTAATAAACGTTGTGTGGGACATGACCGCACGTGCCAACAGAATCCGCGAGACAGTATTTAAATGAGAATTGAGATGGTTAGGAACTCGTGAGATAAGCCGACGATTCGTCACTGTCCGCTGTCGACTACGGTGATTATTGCGGCACAACCGGGGCCGGCGCGCGCCTCGGCACGTTCACGAGCGTTGTATGCACCGACGTGAATATTCTCTCCCCTAGCACTGAGACGACCACGCACGGACGTGCCATCTCGCAACGTTTTTGACGCCCCACGGTTCACGATTTATATGGCGAACGACGTTCCCGAACGAGAACCCTTTTCGGAGAAACTCCGCGTACCCGAGTCGCTGACCTTCGACGACGTGCTGCTCCGCCCGATGGAGAGCCGTGTCGAACCCGACGACGCAGACGTGTCGACGCGCGTCTCGACCAACGTCGAACTCAACATCCCCATCCTCTCGGCCGCGATGGACACCGTCACCGAGAGCGACATGGCCATCGGGATGGCCCGCGAGGGCGGGCTCGGCGTCCTGCACCGTAACATGGACATCGAGGCGATGGTCGAGGAGATCTCGCGCATCAAGCGCGCCGACGAACTCGTCATCTCCCGCGAGGACGTCGTCACGGCGAACGCGAGCCAGACCATCAGCGAGGTCGACCTGATGATGGAGCGCGCTGGCGTCTCCGGCGCGCCTGTCGTCGACGATGACGACACGGTCCTGGGCATCATCTCCGGCACCGACATCCGTCCCTACCTCGAGGTCGGCGAGTCCGACGCCGTCCGTGAGGCCATGACCGACGAGGTCATCACCGCGGGTGCGGACGTGACCGCTCGCGAGGCGCTCGAACTCATGTACGACTACAAGATCGAGCGCGTCCCCATCGTCGACGACGAGGACCGGCTGATCGGTCTCGTCACGATGCAGGGCATCCTCCAGCGTCGCGAACACGAGAACGCCGCCCGCGACGACGAGGACAAGCTCCTCTGTGGCGTCGCCGTCGGCCCGTTCGACGAGGAGCGCGCCGCCGCCGCCGACGAGGCCGGTGCGGACGTCCTCTTCATCGACTGCGCACACGCGCACAACCTGAACGTCATCGACGCCGCCCGCGCCATCGCGGAGACCGTCGAGGCCGACGTCGTCGTCGGCAACATCGGCACCCGCGAAGCAGCGAAGGAGGTCGTCGGCTTCGCCGACGGCGTCAAGGTCGGCATCGGTCCCGGCTCCATCTGTACGACCCGCGTCGTCTCCGGCTCGGGGATGCCGCAGATTTCGGCCGTCGCCGAGGTCGCCGACGTCGCCGGTCCCGAGGGCGTCCCGGTCATCGCCGACGGTGGCATCCGCTACTCCGGTGACGCCATCAAGGCCGTCGCCGCCGGAGCCGACGCCGTCATGCTCGGCTCCTACTTCGCCGGTACGGACGAAGCTCCCGGCCGCGTCATCACGATGAACGGCAAGAAGTACAAGCAGTACAGAGGCATGGGCAGCGTCGGCGCGATGAAGTCCGGCGGCGGCGACCGCTATCTCAAGGACGAACCCGAGGACGAGGAGTACGTCCCCGAGGGTGTCGAGGCCGCGACGCCGTACAAGGGCACGCTCGCCTCCGAACTCCACCAGCTCGTCGGCGGGATGCAGTCCGGTATGGGCTACGTCGGTGCCGAGACCATCCCGGCGTTCAAGGAGAAGTCCGAGTTCGTCCGCGTCTCCGCGGCCGGCCAGACCGAGGGCCACCCGCACGACGTGATGATCACGGACGAGGCGCCGAACTACAGCCCGAACGAGTAAGCGCGTCGCTCGTCGTTCTCAGTTTCTCTCCGCTGTTCTCGTTTCTCGACTCGTCTTCTCTGGTTTCTCTTCAGCTTTCGCACTCTCGAACCCGCCGTCAGAGTCCCTTCCCGCCGGACTCGCACCGCGGGCTACAGTAGCCCGTCGCGACCGCGTTCGAGCCGTCCAGCGCGCGGTACGTCTCGCCACAGTGCTGACAGTCGTAGTCGTCGAAGGCAGTCATGAGTCACCACGATATCGTCGCCGAGTCGCCAAATCCGTTGGGTCCGTCAGAACAGACAGTACCGCCCGCCGCCGACGGTGCAAGACTCGACCGCGCTGGCGTGCGGCCGACGTGGGTCCACGACCCCGAGACGTCGCGGTCGGTCGCGGGAGAGAGACAGCCAGCGGCACTCGCGAGCAGGCCGCTGCCCGCGGTCGCGAGAAACGTGCGTCGGGAGGGCATCGGCTCGGCGTTCGTGACAGCCGGCAATAACCCCACCGTTCGAGGGAACGAATTAATAGTCATGTACAACGTCGATACATACTAATGGACTCTGCGGAGCTACGGGGAGCACTGGAGGACGCCGGTCTCTCGCAGTATCAGGCGGAGGCGTACACCGCGCTTCTGCGACTCGGCTCGGCGAGCGCGACGGAACTCGCCGACGCGTGCGCCGTGCCGACGGCGCGCATCTACGACGTGCTCCGCGACCTCGAGACGAAGGGCTACATCGAGACGTACGACCAAGAGAGCCTGCACGCTCGCGCACACGACCCCGACGACGTGCTTTCGGACCTCAGGGACCGAGCGGACCTCCTCTCCGACGCGGCCGAGGAGATCGAGAAACGCTGGGAGGAGCCGGAGGTCGACCCCCACAAGGTCAGCATCGTCAAGCGCTTCGAGACGGTCTTCGACCGCGCGGCGGCGACCATCCGCAACGCCGAAGACGAGGTCCAACTGGCGGCGACGCCCGACCAGTTCCACGCGCTGCGACCCGCGCTCGCCGCCGCGTACGACAACGGTGCCATCGTCAACGTCTCGGTACACACCGACCCCACCGAGGAGAACCAGGACGTCCCGGTCGACGACCTCGAAGGCGTCGTCACCGAACTCCGTCACCGGAACCTGCCGACGCAGTTCGTCGCGCTCGTCGACCGCACGGAGACCTGCTTCGCCCCGCACGCGGCCTCGCTGAACGAGTACGGCGTCCTCGTCGACGACTACACGCTCACCTACGTCTTCCACTGGTATTTCCAGACCTGCCTCTGGGAGGTCTGGGACGTGATCTACGACGGCAGGCCGACCGACCCGCCGCTGCCCTACTCGGACATCCGGCGGTTCGTCCGCGACATCGAGCCGTTGCTCGACGAGGGCGCGGAGCCGACCGTGACGGTCGAGGGCTTCTCGACGGAGACCGGAGAGCGGACGACGCTCACCGGGCAGGTGACCGACCTGTTCTACCAGGGGAAGGGTGCCGTCGAGGGGATTCCCTCGCTCCCGCAGCTGGCTGGACAGGTCGCCATCCACGTCCGGACGGACGAGCGAACCGTCGTCGTCGGCGGCTGGGGGTCCGTGCTGGAGGAGGTCGAAGCGACGCGTATCACGCTCGAGGCGGTCGACGAACCACAGAAAGTCGTCGAACGGTAGGCCATCTGATGTGTGAATCCCAAGAGACAACAGCTAAGGGGTATTTTCATATACTCGCACATAACATAAGAGGCCGTGAGTGTTGACACGGCACCACTGTCCGACAAATGAGTGACGCATCCCCGCTCGTCCTCGTCGTCGAAGACGAGCCTGACCTCGCAGACCTGTACGCGACCTGGCTGAGTACGGAGTACCGCGTCCGCACGGCCTACGGCGGCCACGAGGCGCTGGACGCGCTCGACGACGACGTCGCGGTCGTGCTTCTCGACCGGCGCATGCCGGACCTCTCGGGCGACGAGGTCCTCAACGCGGTCCGCGAGCGCGGCATCGACTGCCGCGTCGCCATGGTGACTGCCGTCGAGCCCGACTTCGACATCATCTCGATGGGCTTCGACGACTATCTCGTCAAACCGGTGACGAAAGACGCCCTGCGCGAGACCGTCTCGACGCTCTGTACGCGAAACACCTACGACACGGGCGTCCAGGAACTGTTCGCGCTGGCCTCGAAGAAGGCACTCTTGGAGTCCGAGAAAGGCAACGCAGAGCTCGCAGAGAGCGAGGAGTATATCGAACTCAGCGACAGAATCGCCGTGCTCCGCGAGGAACTCGACGAGACCATCGGCAGCGTCGACGACCACGACAGGTTCGTCGGCTTCTATCAGGATATCGAACGAGACGAGAAAGACGAAGACGAGGACGACTAGCGCGTCGCTACCGTCTGCCGTATCCCCACTCCTCCATCACGTCGACGACGTCGTCGACGTTTCTGAGACCCGCTTTCACCACAGCCTCGCGGACGTCCAGCGACATCACGTCGTCGCCGTCGAACCGCGACTCCAACTCGCGCTCCAGCGCGTCGATGTCTTCGGCGGTCACGTCGCGAACGTAGACCGGCAGTGCGTCGCGGTCGGCTTTGACCGTCCGTCGCGCGAAGATGAACGGCAGGTCGCCGAGACCGTCCGACTGCGTCGACGACTCTGCCGACTCCGTCGACTCCGCAGATTCCGTCGCCGCCTCGTGGCCGTTTCGGCTCGCACCGCTCGACTCGCCCGGTTCGCTCGGCGTCCCGTAACTGTCGCCGCTCGACCCGTAGCTGTCGCCAGCTGCCCCGTAGCGGTCGTCTTTCGTCACCGGGCCACCTCCTCGGGGGTCGCCGCCTCAACCGACCCCTCTTCGATGACTCGCGCGACGGTCTCGAACTGCTCCAGCAGGTCCTTCTCGTAGTCGCGCAGGTCGCGCGTCTCCTCGGATTCGGCGAAGGTGAAGAGATCCATCTGGGCCTGCCACGCCTGTTTCAGCACGTCGCGCTTGCGGATGCCGAACGGCGTGACCGGCTTGCCGTCGGTCTCCAACTGCTCGCGCACCTCGCGGTAGATGTTCGAGTCGCCGACCTCGTTGGGGACGACAGCGAGAATCCCAAGCCGGAAGTCCTCGTCGAACGTCTGGAAGCCCCGTTGCATACTGTCGAGGGTGTCCTCCAGCCCGTCGATGGAGACGCTGCCCTTGCGCGTCAGCTCGATGGGGATGACCACGTCGCGCGCGGCGACGAGCGCGTTGTCGACGAGGACGTTCAGCGTCGCGGGCGGGTCGACGAGGAAGTAGTCGTACTCGCCAGCGAGCGGTGTCAGTGCCGAGCGCAGGCGGAACTCCCGGAGGTTGGTCCCACGGGCGGCCATCTCGCTCTCGATGTTCGCCAGCCCCTCGTGGGAGGGGATGAGGTCGAACGCGCCCGCGTCGACGACGAGGTCGCTCGCGTCGCGGTCTTCGGCCAAGAGAACGTCGCCGAGATGGTCGCGGTCGCCGGTCTTCAGCTCGCCGTAGCCGACGTGGTCTGTCAGGCTCCCGAGTTGGGGGTCGAGGTCGACGACGAGGACGTCCGCGCCGCGCCGCCCGAGCGCGGCCGCCGTGTTCGTCGCGAGCGTCGTCTTCCCGACTCCACCGGATTCACTCCACAGCGTGACTGCCCGTTTCATACGCGAGGTCTACCGTAGACCCCTACATAAAGTTCCGTCAGACACTCGCACCGAAGAAACTGTCTGAGTAGCTATACAGACAGCTGTTTGCAAAGCCATACAGAAATATAACCAGATAACCAAATGACTGCGGCGACCTCGACTGATCAGAAAGGGCAGCGTCTCACACGTTTCTGGTGGCGGATAGTTCGTCAGTCGGGCAACGGACAGGCCCTCACAGACTGACGGTCGTCCCCACTCCCTCGGTCTCGGCGCGGTCGAGGAGCTGTTCGGCGGTCGCCGCATCGAGGACCGCAGAGCCGACCGATGCGACGACGAGGATCTCGTCGCTCCGCTCGCGACCCGCCCGACCCTCGAACACGTCCGAGAGGGGAATCAACGACGCGGCGTCGGTCTCGGGGAAGTCGCCCGTCGCGGCCGCCTCCTCGGGCACGTCGGCGAAGAGCCGCGCCGCCCGCTCGACCGTCCGCGTGTCGAGTTCGCGCATCTCGGCGGTGTAGGCACCGACGGCGACGACGACTGCCCCCGGAGCCAGCGCGTCGCCGTCGAAGACGGGTCGGGTGCTCGTCGTCGCCGTGACGACGACGGAGGCATCGGAGACGGCCGCCTCGGCGGTGTCGACGGCGGTCGCGTCCAGCCCCGCCGCGCGCAAGTCGGCGGCACACGCCTCCCGCGCATCCGAGCGCGAGTAGACGCGGACCTCGCCGACGTCGACCGCGGCGGCGACTGCGCGGGCCTGCCACCGCGCCTGCGTGCCGGAGCCGACGACGCCGAGCCTGATCTCACCATCCACGTTCGCCAACTCCCGAGCAGCGAGTCCACCGATACAGCCCGTCCGGGCGTTCGTGACCCGCGTCCCGGCCATGTACGCCGCGGGGAGACCGGTCGCCGCGTCCGACAGCGCGATGGTGGCGTTGACCGTCGGCAGCCCCCGCGACTCGTTGCCCTCGTGGACGCTCGCGAGTTTCGTGGCGACGTACTGCGCGCCGTGGATGTAGGCTGGCATCGTCAGCGCGGTCCCAAGGGGCTCGTCACCGTCGAGACCGGTTCCGACGGGGAAATGTGGCCGGTCGGGCCGTTCGACCTCGCCGCGACCCTGCGCGAGGAACGCCCGCTCGACGACCGGGAGCAGTGAGTCGAGGTCGAGGAGTGACGCGACGTCGTCGTCGGAGAGGACGGTGAGCATACGTTCGGGTTCGTCGCCTGTCGGTTAGCCCTTGCTGTGCGCCAACGCTTATCACGGATACGGGACAACTCCGGGTATGACTGTCGTCGTCGTGGGCGGCGGAATCGTCGGTCTCGCCAGCGGCTACTATCTCGCGAAGCGCGGCGAGGACGTCGTCGTCTGTGAGAAAGGGACCGTCGGCAGCGGGAGCACCGAGCGCTCGGCGGGCGGCATCCGTGCGCAGTTCTCCACGCCGGTCAACGTCGACCTCTCCGTAGAGAGCATGAACGTCTGGGACCGCTTCGAGACCGACTTCGGCGTCGACATCGGCCACCGGAAGGTCGGCTATCTCTTCCTCGCCCGCGAGGAGGCCACTGCCGACGAGTTCCGCGAGGCCGTCGCGATGCAGAACGACCGGGGCGTCCCGAGTGAACTGCTCACGCCTTCCGAGGCGGCCGACCACTGCCCCGCGCTCCACGCCGAGGAGTTCTGCGCGGCCACCTACTCGCCGACCGACGGCTTCGCCGACCCCTATCTCGCACTCCAGGGCTACGCGACCGCCGCGCGCGAGGCCGGTGTCGACGTGCGGACCAAGACGCCGGTGACGGCCATCCACCGCGAGAGCGGAGCAGAGGGACGTGTCACGGGTGTCGACGCCGACGGCGACCACATCGAAGCGACCCACGTCGTCGACGCGGCGGGTGCGTGGGCTCGCGACGTCGCCGAACTCGCCGACATCGACCTCCCTATCGCCCCGCGTCGCCGGCAAGCACTCGTCGTCGACCCGGAGACGCCCGTCCCGGAGGACGGTCCCCTGACTATCGACCTCGACACCGGCTCGTACTTCCGCCCCGAACGTGAGGGCGCGGCCATCGTCGGCGGCCACTTCGACGACACTGACCCGGACGAGGACCCCGACGGCTACTCGACGTCCATCGACCTCGCGTGGGCCGCGACCGCACTCGAACGCGCCGCCGACTGCGCGGGCTACTTCGGCCCGGACTCGCGCATCCGCCGCGGCTGGGCCGGTCTCTACGCCGTCACCCCGGACCACCACCCCATCATCGAAGAGACGGCACCGGGCTTCGTCACCGCCGCAGGCTTCTCCGGCCACGGCTTCCAGCACGCACCGGCGACGGGCCAACTCGTGGCGGAACTCGTCTGCGACGGCCGCGCCTCGCTCGTCGACGTCGACTCGCTGACGAGCGACCGGTTCGCCGACGACTCCGGTCCCGTCGAGCGCAACGTCGCCTGAACCGGCCGGCCGGTCGACGGCTCTATCTCACACACCGAGTGACGACCCTCCCCATCTCTCGGGACGCCCGGCCGAATCCATATCGCAGTAATCCGTTTATCGGCTGCCGCCTCGACGGAGTACTGTCGCTCCTCGAATCGCTGAAAACGGGAAAATAGGGCGTCTCAGCCCGAGACGAACGTCTCGATGCGGTCGAGTGCCTCGCGGAGGTCGGCCATCCCCGTCGCGTAGGAGACGCGGAGGTGACCCTCGCCGCCAGCACCGAAGACGCTCCCGGGGACGACGGCGACGTCCTGCTCTTGGAGCAGGGCCTCGGCGAACGCCTCGTCGTCGCCGCCGCAATGCGGGAACGCGTAGAACGCGCCCTTCGCCTCGAAACAGTCCAGCCCCATCTCGTTGAACCGCGAGAGGACGAACCGTCGGCGGCGGTTGTACTGTTTGCACATCTCCTGCACCTCGTCCTCGCAGCTCCGAAGCGCTTCGAGTGCCGCGAACTGCGCGGTCGTCGGGGCCGAGAGCATCGAATACTGGTGGATGCGGTTCATCGCGCCGATGGCCTCGCTCGGGCCGAGCGCGTAACCGAGTCGGAGTCCCGTCATCGCGTAGGCCTTCGAGAAGCCGTTGAAGACGACGGTTCGCTCGCGCATCCCCGGCAGCGTCGCGATGGACGTGTGCTCGCCGCTGTAGGTCAGTGCCGCGTAGATCTCGTCGGCGAGGACCGTCAGGTCGTGCTCGCGGGCGAACTCGGCGACTTCGGCGAGGTCACTTCGACTCATCGTCGCCCCGGTCGGGTTGTTCGGGTAACAGAGCACGAGCACCTCCGCGTCGGCCGCGCCAGCCGCTTCGAGGTCGTCGTAGGTGAGTTTGAAGTCGTTCTCGGCCTGCGTCTGCACCGAGAGCGGTTCGCCACCGGCGAAGATGACGCCGGGGACGTAGGAGATGTACGACGGCTCGTGGATGGCGACCTGGTCGCCTGGGTCGACGAACGCCCGCATGGCGACGTCGACGGCCTCACTCGCGCCGGTCGTGACCAGGATCTCCTCGTCCGGGTCGTACTGCTGGTCGTAGCGCGTCACGTGGTCGGCGATGGCCTCGCGGAGGTCACGCCGGCCACGGTTGGCGGTGTACGAGGTCTTGCCCCGTTCCAGCGAGTCGATGGCGGCCGTCCGGGCGGCCCACGGCGCGCTGAAGTCGGGTTCGCCGACACCGAGCGAGATGACGTCGTCCTTCTCCTCAGCGAGTTCGAAGAAGCGACGGATGCCCGACGGCGGCACCTTCTGGACTCGGTCGGAGAGTTTCATGGCGAGACAGAGAGCCGCTCGTCGTCGTCCTTGTCGGTGAATTCGATGCCGCGCTCCTTGTAGGTCTCCATGACAAAGTGCGTCACCGTCTGGGTCACCTCCGGAATCGGCGCGATCTGCTCGGAGATGAACTTCGAGACGTCCTGCATCGACTCGCCGACCACGTCGACGGCGAAGTCGAAGTCACCGGAGACGAGCCGGAGCGAGGAGACCTGCGGGAACCGCGTGATGCGGCGAGCGATCTCTTCGTATCCCGTTTCGCGGTCGAGTTCGACGTTGAGTTCGACTTCCGCCTGCACGTGCGGCTGGTCGACCTCGTCCCAGTCGACGACCGCCTGATAGCCGCGGACGACGCCGTCGGCTTCCAGTTCCGCGACGAGTGACTCTACCTCCGCCGCGTCGAGCCCGGCCTGCCGTGCGAGGTCTTCGGTGCTTTCGCGGGCGTTCGACAACAGGAGGTCGAGGAGTTCTCGTTTCGCGTCCATACACATCCGGTATCGGTCACGGGCAAAAGTGTTTGCCACCGCCGCAATGAACCTCCGAGTGCTATACGGAACCCATCCGACGGCGGGGCTGCGATGGCTGCGACACGTTCGGACGGTCCCGAACGCATTTGCCCGTCACGCCCCAACCCTCGGGCGACAATGGTGATGATGGAATCCGACTCGGAACTGACGCGCGGTGATACGGCTCCCGACTTCGAGTTGCCAGGAACCGACGGCGAGACCTACACGCTCGACTCCTTCGGCGACAGCGAGGCACTGCTCGTCGTCTTCACGTGTAACCACTGCCCCTACGCGCAGGCGAAGTTCGACCTCCTGAACGACGTTGCCGCCGACTACGACCAAGTGTCGGTCGTCGGCATCAACCCCAACGACGCCGAGGAGTATCCCGACGACTCCTTCGAGAAGATGCAGGAGTTCGTCGAGGCGGGGAAAATCCAGTACGACGCCTACCTGCGTGACGAGTCACAGGACGTCGCTCGTGAGTACGGCGCGGTCTGCACGCCCGACCCGTTCCTCTTCGTGAAGGAGGGCGAAGAGTTCGTCCTCGCCTACCACGGCCGCGTCGACGACGCGATGAACCCCGACGACGAACCCTCGGAGTTCTACGTTCGCGAAGCCATCGACGCCCTGTTGGCGGGCGACGAGGTCCCGTTCGACGATATGCCCTCTCGCGGCTGTTCGATCAAGTGGACGTAGTGAGGGAGGTTCAGGCCCCGACGTCTTCGAGCGCGCGCCGGGCGTTCGCGATCGCCTTCTCGCGTTTCGCGGGATAGGCTTCGACCTTCGCACGGAGCGTGAGACCGTTGCCCCGCTTGGCTTCGTCCTTGAAGGCGGCCTGTTTGTCGAGCGTGAGGAAGAAGGCGCAGTTGTCGTCGACACGGTCGTCCAACTCCTCCATCACGGCCTCGATGTCGTCGAGTTCGCTGAGTTTGGCGAGGACGGTGCGCACCTCGTCGGCGCGCTCGACGCGCGCCGAGAGGACGACGATACGGTCGCCGTGGTGGCCCTCGTTCTCGACTCGCTGGAGTTCGAAATCCTCGGGGAGGAACGCCCGGAGTGCCTCCGCGACGCGCTTCTCGTCCTCGGTCGCGTAGCAGAACGCGCGGAGGTCGATGTAGTGAAACGGAACGTTCGACATACGTGGCGGTACGAGAGCGGGAGGAAAAAGGGCTGCTTCTTACGTCTCGTGCGGCAGAGAGGAACGAAGACTGCTCGGCGGTCTCGAGTCGTGTTTACTCTTCGTCGTCTTCGTCGTCGTCAGCAGCTTCGAGCTGGTCGGCGGAGATGCCGACTTCCTGGCCCTCGTCGAAGCTGACGGTGTAGGTCGCCTCGCCGAACATCGACTCCATCACCTGCGTGATGGTGCCCGTCTCGCCGTCGAACTCGCTGTGCTTGTCGGTCAGGACGACCTTGTCGTCTTTTTCGAAGCTCATGGCACAGGCTTCCGCCGCGTCGGATAAAAGACCGATGATTCGACGCTGGCGACGCGTCGAAGGCTTATTTTTCGCCGGGGCGCAACACCCACTATGACTCTCCAACTCGCTCTGTCTCGCCTCCGACCGGTCGCCGTCGACGCGGCATGACGAGCGTCGACGACCTCTGGTTTCTCGCGGACGAAGCGAGCCAGCGCGCCGAGCAGGCGTACCACGCCCTCGACAGCCGACACGCCGACTTCGTCGAGTACGAGCGAACCAGACGCGTCTCCCGCGGCCGCTTCCGGACGCTCGCCGAGCGCGTCAAGCACTGCGGCGCGCCGTTCGGTGCGCACACCATCGTCTACCGCGAGTCGGGGGAAGTCCTCCTCGTCCGCCACGACGGCGTCGACAAGTGGGTCCTCCCCGGCGGCGGCGTCGACGGCGGCGAGAGCTTCCGCGAGGCCGCCGAGCGCGAACTCGACGAGGAGGCTGGCGTCGACGCCGACTACGAGGGGCTTGCGATGGTGACGCGGGTCTTCGTCCGGTGCGGCGACTACCGGACGTGGGGCGTCCTCCCGGTCTTCGAGGCCTGCGCGCAGTCGGTCGAACCGAGCATCGACGACCCCGACGACGAGATCTCGGCCGCCGAGTGGTTCGCCGACCTTCCCTCCGATACGCGCGACCGCGACGACCTCGTCGCGTGGCGGCGCGCGCGGTCGCTGTAGCTAAGGGCCGCGGTCGCTTCTCGTCCGTATGGGACTCATTAGCGTCTCGTGTCCGGCCTGTGGCGCGTCGACGTATCTCTCTTTACCGACCGGTCGGCGGTTCGTGACGGCCGAACCCGGCGAGGGCGACGAGGGACGCGCAGGACTCGAAGAGATGACGGCGACCTGCGACGCCTGTGAGACGGCCTTTCCAGTGATTCACGGGCCCGAGCAGAACGAGTGACCGGCGGACGAGGAAAAGAGCGTTCGGGACGTTAGTCTGCTTGTGTCTGGACGCGGTGGTACGGCTGTTGCTGGATGGACTCGCGGAGGTCCGCGAGCGAGTGGCGGCTGCCCTCCGTCATCGTCGAGACGACGGCGAACACTTCCTGTCGGGAGACTTTGACGCCGCGCTCGGAGAGCGCGTCCTCGGGATGCGCGAGGAGTTCGCGGAGCGTCCCGACCGCGAGGAGGTAGGGGATGCCCCACGCTTCGAGCGTGTTGCCGTCGGTGGTCGGCACCGTCTCCAGATAGGTCTGAGCGTCGTCGAGGAACGACCGGGCGTGCGTGGCCGTGCGGGCGACGACGTTGGCGGCCCGCGGGTGGTGTTTGGGGTCGACGACCTCGTCCTGCGGGATGTCCTCTTCGGCCAGCCACTCGGCGGGGAGATAGACGTTGTTCTCGTCCTCGAAGTCGCTGTGGACGTCCTTCGCGATGTTGACGAGCTGGAGGAGCAGCCCGAACTCCTCGGCGGTGTCGTACAGTTTCTTGCGACGCTCGCCGTCGATGTCGCCGCGCGTGACGAGGTTGGTGATGAGATTGCCCACGGTTCCGGCGGCGTAGTAGCAGTACTCCTCGAGCTCCTCGCGCGACTGGATGCGGAGGCCGCCGGTGTCGGCGTAGCGCTCGACGAACATCGCCATTCCTTGAACCATCTCACGAGCAGGGGGTGTAATGGCTTCACGGGCGTCGAGTGGGAGTCGCTCGAACGTCTGGACGACACGGGGTGCGTTGACGACGACGTCCCAGTCGGCCGTTCGTTCCTCGGGGACGTAGGGCTCGACTTCCGCGACGAACTCGGTGACGTCGGTATCGTCGTCGGAGTCGAGAGCGGCGTCGTAGAGTCGGAGGATTCGAGCCTGCTCGGCGGGGGGGATGTTGTCGGCGTCCTCGACCGTGTCGGCGATGCGGCAGAGGAGATAGCCGAGGCAGATGTACGAGGACATCGGTTCGTCGAGGACGTCGACGGTCAGTGCGAAAGTGCGTGAGACACCCTGGACTGCCTCGTGGCACCACACGAGGTCAGCCTCTTCGCCGGGTGGCCTGTCAAGTACGTCTCCAGACATTCAATTATAGGGCCATTAGAATCGGGGGATAAAAAGTGTCGTGCCCATCGGGCCGCCGAAAGTCACGATGAACCATGTAGAAAACCTAAAGCGGTAAGGCTCGAAGCCTCCGGTATGGACTTCAGCCTCTCCACGGAACAGAAGCAGATCCGCGACATGGTCGCGGAGTTCGTCGACGAGGAGGTCAAACCCGTCGCGAGCGACATCGACAAGGAGGACGAGTTCCCCGCCGACCTCGTCGAAGAGATGGGCAAACTCGGCCTGATGGGGATGCCCTTCCCCGAGGAGTACGGCGGTGCGGGTCTCGACTACCACTCCTACGCCATCGGTCTCGAGGAGATTTCGCGCGGTTCTGGCGGACTCGGCACCATCGTCGCCGCCCACACCTCGCTGGCAGGAAATATGCTCTACGAGTTCGGCAACGAGGAGCAGAAGCAGGAGTATCTCACCCCGCTCAACGAGGGGACCGACATCGGCGCGTTCGCGCTCTCGGAGGCTGGCGCGGGCAGCGACGTCCCCGCGATGGTCACCACGGCCGAGAAGGACGGCGACGAGTACGTCGTCGACGGCGGCAAGCTCTGGATCTCGAACGGCTCGGTCGCCGACACGGTCACGCTCTTCGCGAAGACTGACGAGGACGCAGGCAACAAGGGAATCTCCTCGTTCATCGTCCGGCCCGAGGAGGACGACGGCTTCATCGTCGAGGGCACGGAGGACAAACTCGGCGACAAGGGCTGTCCGACGGCCGAACTCCGCTTCGACGGTATGCGCATCCCCGAGGACCGCCTGCTCGGCGAGGAGGGTGACGGCTTCGTCCACGCGCTGAAGACGCTCAACGGCGGCCGCATCACCATCGCGGCCCGCTCGGTCGGCATCGCCCGCGCCGCGCTGGAGGACTCCGTGCAGTACGCACAGGACCGCGAGCAGTTCGACCAGCCCATCGCGCGCTTCCAGGCCATCCAGCACAAGCTGGCCGACATGGACACGAAGGTCCAGTGCGCCAAACTGCTGATGCACCAGGCGGCGGACAAGAAGATCCGCGGCGAGAAGTTCATCAAGGAGGCCGCGCAGGCGAAGCTCTACGCCTCCGAAATCTCCCGTGAGGTCGCCAACGAGGGCATCCAGATCCACGGCGGCTACGGCTACACGAAGGACTTCCCGATGGAGCGCTACTACCGCGACGCGAAGCTCAACGAGATCTACGAGGGCACGTCCGAGATTCTGCGCAACACCATCGCCGCGCAGTTGCTGGACTGAAGCCGCGTCGACGACGCACCTTTTCTGAGCACTTGTCTACCAGCGACGTCACTGACGGACGAGCGTCGCCGAAAAGCGAGAACCGCGAGAGAGCGTTACTCGAACTGACCGTTGCCGCCGCCGAGCATGTCGACCTGCCCCGAGAGGTCCCGCTGCGGGAACGGGATCTCGATGTCCTCGGCGTCGAACCGCTCTTTGACGTTCTTGACGTACTCGGCGCGGGTCTTCACGAAGTCAGCGCGGCTGGGGTTCCGGATCCAGAAGCGCGACTGGAGACCGACGTAGGAGTCGGCGAGTTCGTTCAGCCGCACCGACGGCGCGGGGTCTTCGAGGATATCCGGATGCTTCTCGGCTTCCTCGACGATGATGTCCGTCGCCTTGTCGATGTTGTCGCCGTAGCCGATGCCGAAGACGAACTTCAGCCGCAGCGTGTCCTTGGCGACCGGGTTCTTGACGACGCCGTCCGTCAGCTGGGAGTTCGGGACCGTCAGCAGCTCGTTGTCGAACGTGCGGACGCGGGTGACGCGGAAGCTGATGTCCTCGACGACGCCGGAGTAGCCGTCCCACTCGATCCAGTCGCCGATGCGGAACGGCTTGTCGGTGAAGATGAAGACGCCCGCGACGAAGTTGGCGATGACGTCCTGCATCGCGAAACCGATGGCGAGTGTCGCCGCCGCGGCGACCGTCGCCAACGCGGTCAGGAAGTCGCCAAAGCCGGCGAAGCCGAACGCGACGGCGATGCCGACGAAGACGATGACGAGAAACGCCACCTTCCGCAGCGGCTTCTTGCCGTGTTCGTCGAGACCACGGGAGTCCAGGACGCGGTTGAGCAACGGAATCCCGATAGCGCGGCCGACGATGAAGACGACGAGGAACGCAACGAGGAACGCGAGACCGGGACCGACGACCTCGGCGATGCTCTCGCCGAGGTACGGGACCAGAAACTGCGTGATCGGGTCGTTTCCGGTCGGCTGCACCGGCGACGGCGTCGGCGACGTCTGCAGGAACGTCATCGCTTGAACAGCACCGCCGTGTTGCCGCGCGTCTCGACGATCTGGGCGTTGACCTCATCGGCCAGCTGGTCGGTGAGTTCCTCGACCGTCGTCCCGCCGCGGGCCGACCGGTGGAACTTGACCTTCACCAGTTTGCGCTCTTTGAGCTGGTCGAAGAGTTCGTCCGTCACTGCACTGATACCGCTCTTGCCGACCCACACCGTCACGTCGAGGTCGTGGGCCTGCTTTCGAAGCTCGTGTTCGTCCATAGTAGTCGCGTTTGGGAGTGCTGTGGTTTCAACCTTGAGAAAAGACTCGGTAGCCGTCGACGCCGCGGTTCGGCGGTCAGTCGCGGTACGGATACCGCTTCAACTCGCCGCAGTCGCAGGCGACGACGACGTGGCCGTCCTGGGTTCGGACGCGGGCGTTGACGCCGGGGCGGAGATAGACGTCACAGCGCGGACAGGTGAAGCGTTTGAACTCGCGGGGAAGCCCACAGCGGTTGCGCTCGGCGATGCGACGGGCGAGCCGGACGTACTCGCGCGACCGGTCGAACTCGCGGTCAGCTGCCGCCCGCTTGGCCAAGGCGTGCAGCCGGTGGATGCGCTCCTCTGCGAGGCTCATTCGGTGTCTGTGAGGCGGACGGGACGGGCCATAGTCGTTCCGAAGGCTGTCGGCCGTCGGTGGCGTTGGTGTCGTCGACATCGTCGCCGTTGTCTGTCTGTCAGCGTCGGCTTCTGTCGGCATCCATCCGGCCAGTCGGCTGTGTGAGGAGATTTTTGGACAGCTATCTGAATATCTATCCAGACATATCTCCGGTGATACAGGTGGCTGCGTGGTTGGAACACCCGCTGGCGTCCCACGACCGGCCTGTCCCGGTAGGCTAAAGCAACCGACCGGACAACGGCGACGCAATGCGCGTCCTGAACTATCTCGAACTGTCGTCGGTCCTCCGCGGGGGGATGGTGACGGCGACGAACCAGCAGCGCGCCGCGCTCGCCCACACGGACGTCGACGTGGTCACCTCGCCGTGGAAGGGCGAGCATCCGCTCGCGGCGGCCGAGTACGAACTGCGCGGCCGCGGCGGCTTCCGCGACTACGACGTCGCCCACTGCAACCTCGTCGGCCCGGGCAGTCTCACAGTCGCTCGGCACGCCAAGCGAAACGACATCCCGCTCGTCCTCCACAGCCACGTCACCGGCGAGGACTTCGCCGAGAGCTTCCGCGGGTCGAACTACATCGCGGGGCCGCTCAAGAAATATCTCAAGTGGTTCTACTCGCAGGCCGACCTCGTGCTCTGCCCGAGCGAGTACACGAAGGGCGTCCTCGACTCCTACCCCGTCGACGCGCCGGTCCGGCCCATCTCGAACGGCGTCGACAGCGAGTCGCTGCAGGGCTACGAGGGGTTCCGCGAGGAGACGCGCGAGGCGTACGACCTCGACGGAACTGTCGTCTTCGCCGTCGGCGAGGTCTTCGAGCGGAAGGGTCTCTCGACGTTCTGTGAGTTGGCAGAGGAAACTGAGTACGACTACGCCTGGTTCGGGACCTACGAGGAAGGTCCCCAAGCCTCGGCCATCGTCAAGAAGTGGACCGAGAATCCGCCGGAGAACGTCACCTTCACCGGCTGGATGGACGACAAGCGGATGGCGTTCGGCGCGGGCGACATCTACCTCTTCCCCGCGAAGGTCGAGAACCAGGGCATCGCCGTCCTCGAAGCGATGGCCTGCGGCAAGGCCGTCGTGCTCCGGGACATCCCCGTCTTCCGCGAGTTCTACACCGACGGCGAGGACTGTCTGATGTGTTCGACCCACGAGGAGTTCCGCGAGGCGGTCGACCGTCTCGCGAGCGACCCAGCTCTTCGAGAGCGACTCGGCGAGAACGCGAAGGAGACGGCCGCAGAGCACAGTCTGGCGCGTGTCGGCGAGAAGTTGCTCGCGGCCTACGAGGACGTCTCGTCCGGGCGACTCGACTGAGAGTGGACGAACAAGACACAAGCGATTAACCCCCGCTCGTCGAATCTCCGGTAAATGGATGCGGTGGCAGCCTTCACGGACACGTATCTGCCGACGGTCAACGGCGTCACCTACACGGTGAAGACCTGGCGCGACCAGTGGCACGCCCGCGGCGGTCGGATGGACGTGGTCTACCCCGGTTCGGACGACTACACGCCCGACGACGGCGAGTATCCCGTCCGGAGCCTCCCTTTCCCCTTCTACGAGGGCTTCCGTCTCGGGATGCCCCGCATCCCCGACGAGGTCGAAGACGTCGACGTCGTCCACGCCCACACCCCCTTCGCGCTCGGCCTGAGCGGCCTCCGACTCGCCCGCCGCGAGGACATCCCCTTCGTCGCCTCCTACCACACTCCGACCGGGGAGTACGCCTCATACATCACCTCCGTCGAGTCCGTCGAGGACCGAATCGAGGGCCTGAGCGAACGCTACGAGCAGTGGTTCTTCGACCACGCCGACACCGTCATCACCCCGAGCACGGTGACGAAGGACTATCTGCTGAACACGCTCGGCGTCGACACCGACGTCACGGTCATCTCCAACGGCGTCGACACCGAGCGGTTCCGCCCCGTCGACACCGACGCCTTCCGTGACAAGTACGACCTCGACGGCCCGCTCGTCGGCTACACCGGACGACACGGCTACGAGAAGTGTCTCGGCGACATCGTCGACGCCGTCGCCGAGGCCGACGTGGACGCGACGCTCGTCTTCGGTGGCGACGGGCCGGCGCGCGAGAGTCTCGAACGTCGTGCGGAGAACAGAGGAGTCGACGCCCGCTTCCTCGGCTTCCTGCCGCGCGAGGAACTCCCAGCGTTCTACTCCGTCCTCGACGCCTTCCTCTTCCCGAGTCCGGTCGAGACGCAGGGTATCGTCGCGCTGGAGGCCAACGCCTGCGGCACGCCCGTCGTCGGCGTCAACAGCGGCGCGCTCGCCGATACGGTCGAGGACGGCGTGACCGGCTACCACTTCGCGCCGGGCGACATCGACGGCTTCGCCGCGGCGACTCGCCGGACGCTCGCCGAACGCGAGACGCTCAGCGAGAACTGTCTGGCGAGTCGCGAGAAAATCAGCGTCGGCCACGCGGTCGACGAACTCGCGGCCGTCTACGAGCGCGTTCGGTAGCCCGCGCTGACTGGGTCGCTATCGGCGTCGCTGACGAGGTCGAGATAGCTGTCGCTGGCGACCGGAGAAAAACGGAGAACTGGGACTGCTTAGTGAACTGCTTAGTCGTCTTCGAGTGCCTGCGCGATGCGCTGCAGCTGACGGGTCACGTCGCGGACCTCGTCGCGGAGCTGGCGGATCTCGCGGACGACCTCCTCGTTGTCGTTGGACTCCTCACGGCCACGCGGGTCGCCGCCGGGACCGCCCATCCCACCGGGACCGCCCGGACCGCCACCCATGCCGCCCGCACCGGGACCGCCGCCGCCCATCATACCGCTCATCATCTGCGCGAAGGGGTTGCCGCCGCCCATGCCGCCGGGACCGCCGCCACCCATCATCTCCTCGGGGCTGGGGCGTTCGCCCTCACCCTCGCCCTCTTCTCGCTCCTTGGCCCGTCGCTCGCGAATCTCCTCGACACGCTCGCGGAACGACTTCTCCTCGTCGCTTCCGGATTCGGTCTCCGACTCGTTCACGTCCTCGGTAGGTTCGTCTTCGGGCATAGCCGAGCGTTCGCTATCCACTCGGAAAGGGTTGTTGCTTGGGGCTATCCGACTCCACTGGACCCGTTGGAGTTCGATAGCACACGCTGAAGCAGAACGCTACCGACCTGAGGAGGAGATTCACCCGGACGCACGGTCCGATTCGAACAGCCCTCGAAGCAAGAGAATCCCACCGACGACAGACAGGAGACCACCGACGAACAGGACCACCGGCTGTACCGGTATCCCCGCGACCGACCCCGGGATGGACCGGTTCACGGCGATCAACAGCGTACCACAGAGAACGGTTCCGAGGATTCGACTGTCCATGTGACAGCTAGATACCTTCTACCCATAATAAATTCCAGCCACGTTCTATTGTGCATCTATCTCTCCGGACTCACGCCCGTCTCCGGTCGGTTCGAGAGCGACGTCAGCCCTCCGTTATTCACTCGGACCAGAAGTTTCAAGCTAACAGATTAAGAGAACTGATACGTCCAAATGAGCCACACTATCGGGAACGCGATTCGAGGGCTCTACAATGCCGTGTTCAGGCCAGCCCGGCTGGTGACTGCGCACAGGCAGTATACGGAGGGGTCGTTGGACACACAGCTCCGACAGAGTCGGAAGCTGCTCACCGTCTACCTGGTGAACCTCGCGTTGTACGCCGGGCCGCTCACGCTCGCTGGCATCGGCATCGGAGCCACCGTCCCCGAGTGGCTGACTCCCGTCGTCGGAGCGGAACCCAGCACGGCGGTACTCCTGCTCGGCGGGTTCCTCGAGAACTCGCTGTATCTCTTCGGCGTGACCGTCGCGACGCTCTTCGGCATCCACTTCGCACTGTTGGTCACGCTTCAGTCCCGTGGATTCCTTCGGACGGCCTACAGTATCGTCTACAGCACGAGCGTCTACTTGGCAGCGATCTTCACCGTCGTCTGGTATCTCACGACGGCGGACGGCGTCGAAAACGCCAGGACGTTCGTCATCAACCTCCAGGTGGAGTTCATCTACCGCGTCATCGACCTGCTCGGAGCCGGCATCTCCTTCGGGGTCGCGCGGCCGGAGACGCTGGTCCCGGCCGGATTCAGCGAGGTCGGCGGATATGCCCTCGTCGCACTGGCCGTGCTGCTGCTCTACTACCTCTACTCGCTCTATCTGGGCACGCGGTTGAACCACGACGCCGGGCGGTTCGAGGGTGTCGTGGTGCTGCTCGTCGTCCTGTCGCTTCCCGTCCTCTACGTCGTTGGCTCGATAGCCATCACGATGATTCAATGAGATAACCACTATGAGTTCACAACCACAGATCGAAGACGACGCCGAGCCGACAGCCGAACAACAGCCGTCCGAGCAAGCGGAACAGCCGACCGAGGAACCCGACCGACAGTCCACGGAGACACTCGTCGAGACCAAGCCGACCGTTCGCCCGACGCTCGTCTGGATGGCGATCACCGTCGCCCTCGCGGCCGCCATCGGCGGCTACGTCGCCACCAACCAGTCGGCGTTCGGTGGCCCGGAGACGACGCGGGTGGTGTTGCAGGTCGTCGGCGTCGTCGCACTGCTGAGCCTGATTCGGCTGACCATCAAGCTGTTCGTCCTGACGCGGACCACCTACCGGATTACGAGCGACAGCATCACTCGCGAGTATACGCTGCTCCTCCGGACACGGCAACAACAGGTCCCGTCGGGGATGGTTCGGAGCAGCGAACTCCGTCAGAGTCGTGTGCAGAAGCTTCTCGGCTACGGCACCATGGAGATCAACCGAGGGCTGGGCGGAATCACGCTCGAAAACGTCCCGCAGCCAGCCGAGGTTCGGGACGCGCTGACGGCCATAACTGAGCAGCAGTCTCGGTCGGGCGTCTGAAAGCCGACGAATCAGGGAATCAGCAGGTCCCCGGACGACGGCGTCAGCGAGATGAAGTGAGTCCGTTCGAGTTGCAGCCCTTCTCCGACGAGTAGTTCCCAGCTATACTGCCCGGACTCGAGGTCCAGTTCGGTGAGGTCGACCTCGAAGACGTTCTCCGCGGCCGACTGTGTCCCCTCCTGTGTCGCCAGCGGGTCGAACCGACTCCCTCCGACGTACAGAGCCACGGTCCACGACTCGTTGGTCGAGGGCTGTCGCGTGACGTAGAGCGTCTCTCGGGTCTGTTCGGCACCCCAGTGGTACCGTATTCCGTAGATGGCACCGTCGGTGGTGCCGATGCGCGTCCCGCCCTCGACGAGTTCGATCACGTACTCCCCGAACGCTTGCGTCCGAAACAGGTCGGTGTCGCCCCGCCACTGGCCTTGCAGCATGACGTCCTGCTGTTCACCGACCGGCCGTACCTGGATGGCCGAGGGTGGCTCGCCCTCGGCTTCGGCGTCGATACTCCACGTCGCCACCGGGAACTGTTCGCTTCCGGCGTCAGGTTCGAACGTCGCCGCCTTGTCGAGTGTGACGTTCCGGACCCGGAGCGTGCGGCCCGCTCCGCCGCCGAACTGGACCCCGTCGTCGGGTATTGACGTGAAGTGGAGGTCTTGGGAGGTGTGGGTGCCGCCGCCGTCCGCAGGTCCCCAACTGCTCCCGGAGCCGCCGCCGTGTTCGAGCAGCTCGGGCGTCCGGTCGGCGGACCGCTCGACGACGACCGCGTCGTCGGCAGCGAAGCCGCCAGCGTAGTCCAGTGCCTCCGCCTCGGTCGCAAAGAAGTCGTTGGTCTCCCCGTCGGCCGCTGCCGTGTCCTCGCCACCGTCTGGCTCTTCAGACGCCGTCGGCGTGGCGTTCTCACCGTCGGTTCCAACCATTCGGAGACAGCCAGCGAGACTCACCGCAGGGATAGCACCAAGTAGACATCGACGCATCATACGGGCATCTGACAGTCGATGTATATGAACGTTTGTTGTCAGCCGCAGCCGTCGTTACGCCGTCCGAAGGGCCATCAGATGGTGTGCCCAGTCGTCCTCCGTCCGGTACATCGCGTAGATGTCGCCGTCGACGGCGGCGGGCGTCATCGGGACGGCGGGCGTCGGAACGAACCACTGCGGCTCACCGCTCGTCGCGTCGACAGCCAACAGACCGCCGTCGTCCGTCGAGGAGCCGACGAGCACCGTCTCACCGACCCGGACCGGTGACCCGCGCGACGTGCGGGAGCCTCGTCCGTCGTACCGCCAGAGTCCGGTGCCATCGGTCCCGAGACAGAACAGCCCATCCGGCGTGCTGAAGGTCACAGTGTCGTCCGCGACGATCGGGGATGCGTCGGTCCCGTTCATCGTCTCGTACGTCCACTGCGTGTCGCCGGTTTCGGGGTCGAGCGCGAACAGCGTCGGCGCGTCCGGGGTGTCGTTCGTCGTGGCGTAGACCGCGTCGGCCGTGGGGGTCGGTGCCCCGGCGACTTGCGCCTCGATGGCCCGCCACAGGACCGCTCCGGTGTCGGCGTCGAGTGCTTGGATACCGGCGGGGACGTCGTTGTCGCCACCGAAGTAGACGCGGCCGTCGCCGACGGCGCAGGACAGGACGCGCCGTCCGCTCAGGGGCGTCTGCCAGCGGGTCGTCTGCTCCCTCGTATCGAGTGCCCACGCGACCGCATTGTCGCCCTCGTTTTCGATCAGCGAGGTCCCGTAGAGCGTCCGGCCGTCGGCACGGAGCACACCCATGTTGCCTGCATCCGTCACCGGTTTCGCACGCCACTGTTCTCGGCCCGTCTCAGCGTCGAGCGCGAACACGTGTCCGCCGTCGCCGCTCACCTCGCCGGTGAAGTAGACCGTCCCGTCGACGACGAGCGGGTTCCGAACGTTGTAGGCCTCGGGGAGCAGTTCCTGGGTCGTCCACGCCAGCTCGCCCGTCGTCCGGTCGGACGCGCGGAGTCCGTCACCACCGTCGCCACCGGTAAACACGAACGAGTCCGAGAGGACGACCGCGTTCGACGCCCGGCCCAGGTTCTCCTGACGCCACGCGATGCAGGCCGAGGACGTGCCGACGCTTTCCTCGGGGACGTAGCCCGTGCCGGCAGCGTCGCTCTGGGGCTGGCCCCAGTCGTCCGTCGGCGCGCCCGACAGCGAGCGGTCGGCCGGACACGCGAGCTCGTCGAGTGTCGCCGCGGGCGTCTCGGTCGGTTCCTCCGTCGCGGTGGCCGTCGGTTCTCCTGCCGTCTCCGAAGGCGGCGACTCGGTCGCTGTCGACCCTTCGGTTCCGGCGTCGGTCTCCGAGAACTGGAGACAGCCCGCCGTGCCCACGGCCATCCCGGCAGCCAAGAACGCTCGTCGATGCATACGGGATTCCACCGAAGGGGCCGTAATATCGTTTCTGGACTGTCACGATGTCTGCCAGGAGTCCCCGGTCGTTGCTCTGTTCTGCGTCTCAGGAGCGACGCTTCGGTGAGAGCGACCGCCTACCCGAACGCGCCGAGACTCGACTGGACGTCCTTCTCCGTCCGTCCCGCTTCGACTTCGTAGCCGACGAGGTCGCGCATATCGACCGCGTAGGTGCTGCCCGCGTGGTCGAGGACGAGCAGCCGACCCTTCGTCCCGCGGACCGTCCCCGTCGCGATGGTCTCGGCCATCGGCTGGTCGGCGAGGTCGAAGCCGTAGTCGAACTCGAACGTCTCGATGGGGTCGAACTCGGCGACGAACTCGTTCCACAGGTCGGCGTCGACGGCGCGGTGTAGCCCCTCACGTTTCGTCGGGACGCGCACGCGGTCGGTCACGGTTTCGGCGATGCCGGCCTCGATCTCGCGGGCGACCCGGCCGTTGTCGACCGTCCGGATGTGGGCCGCGCGGTCGGCACCCTGCTCGCGCAGGCGGGTGTCGAGCCGCCAGTGCTTCGTCACGCCGACCTTGAACACGTTGGGCGCGAACGCCGCGAGGTAGACCGCGTGGTCGTCGTAGCAGTCCATCTCGTCTTTCAGGCAGGTGCCGGTACAGCGGGCACAGACCCACGTGTACTGGTGGTCCCGACAGTAGGGTGCTCGCGGAGCGTCGCAGGCGATGTGGGTCTCCTCGTGGACCGTCCCGGCGCAGTGACGCTCGCCGAGCGTGTAGGCGAGGTCGGTCCCGGCGTCGAGGGCGACGTAGTCGAGTCCGTCGCCGTCGCTGACGAGGAGTCCGGCGTCGTCGCCCGAATCGTAGCCGACGATTTGCACGACAGGGAGGTAGCAGTGGGGGAGTAAAGATGTGTCTCTCCGCCAGGCCGGGTCGACGGTGACTGTGTCACTGACACGGTGGCCGACGGAGACCCTCCCCGTGGTGTTTTATTCCTGCCAGTCGAGGAGAAACGTATGCTCGATGCGACGCTCGCCGCCGACACAGAGGGCGACACCGTTCGGTTCACACTGACGGTCGAAAACACCGGAACCGACGCCGAGACGCTCTCCTTTCGCGACAGCCAACGCGCGGAGTTCGTCGCCCGCAGTGGAGAGACGGAGGTCTGGCGGTGGAGCGAGGGGCAGCTGTTCGCGCAGATGCTCGGCTCGGAGACGGTCGAGCCGGGGGCGACCGTGACTTACGAGGCCGAGTGGGAGGTCGCGAGCGGGGGGACGTACACCGTCGTCGGCACGGTCGTCGCCGACGACTGCGACGTCAGCGCGGAAGCGACGGTCTCCGTCTGATTACTCCGTCAGTTCGTCGATGAGGTCGCGGGCGGCCTTCCGGACCGCGTCGTCCGAGGAGGTCGTCGGCTCCCAGCCGAGTGCCGAGAGCTTCTCGATGGAGAGTCGCATCTTCGGGACGTCGCCCTTCCAGCCGCGGTCGCCGCCGGTGTAGCTGTAGTCGGGATCGAGGCCCATCTCGTCGGCGACGATGTCGGCGATGGTCGTCACCGAGGTCGTCGTCCGCGTGCCGAGGTTGTAGGTGTTCATGTCCTTCGTCGCGTGCTCGACGACGTGACACATCGCGTCCACGCAGTCGGAGACGTGGAGGTAAGACTTCTCCTGGCGGCCGTTGCCGAGAATCTCCAGCTCCTCGGGGTCGTCGATGAGCTTCTGGATGAAGTCCGGGACGACGTTGCCGCGCTGGTGCGGGCCGACGATGTTGGCGAAGCGGAAGACCCACGCGGTGAACTCGTCCGAGTGGGCGTAGGTGGAGATGAGTCCCTCGTCGGCGAGTTTGCTCGCGCCGTAGACGCTGATGGGTTCGAGCGGCGCGTAGTCTTCGGGCGTCGGCATCGGAGCCTCGCCGTAGACGGTCGACGACGAGGTGAACGCGAGGTTCGTCACGCCGACCTCGGCCATCCGTTCGAGGAGGTTGTAGGTCATCTCGGTGTTCTCCTCGAACAGCTGGCGTGGGTTCGCGTAATTCGTGTCGGTGTAGGCCGCGAAGTGGAAGACGACGTCGACGTCTTCGGTGACGGCCGTGGCGACGTCGTCGGCGTCGGTCATGTCGCACTCGACGAACTCGACACCCTCGGGGACGCGGTCTCTGCTACCTTTCGAGAGGTCGTCGGCGACGACGACGTCGTTGTCGGCCGCGAGCCGTGCCGCGAGATGCGAGCCGACGAGGCCCGCACCGCCGGTGACGACGACGCGCTTGTCGGAGAGCTTCATGCCCGCGAGTGCGACAGCCGGAAGTAAGGCTATTCTGGTTCGGCGAACCCCCCGACGAACTTTCATATCACTTGCGCGCCTACTGTGAAGAACGGACAGGCGACCCGCTGTCCACCCGCCCACCATGACGCTTACAGAGTTTATCCGGGAGATGGAGGACCGTCGCAAGACGGTGACCGTCTTCGCCCGCAGACCGCAGTTCGGTCTCGGGAAGGTCTTCGGTCCCCGACACGTCGCCATCGAGCACGAGCGGCTTCCGCCCGACGACCCCGAGGAGTTCGTCACCGTCAGCCGCGGCGACGAATTCTTGGGCAGCATCGCGCTCAGTTCGCTGGTCTCGCTCGACGCACCGGCCATCCACGAACCGGGGAGCAGCGACATCGCCGAGGCGGACTTCCGGTATCTGCTCGAACTGCTCGACGATACCGTCTTCTCGTCGTTCGACCGCCGACAGATGCTCGCGACGTCCCGCGAGATCGAGGACCGAGCAGTCCGCGCGGGCAAGGGCACGCTCCACGCGGGGTTCCAGCGGCTCTCGGCGTTGCGTGACCAGACGGAGACGTACCGGGCCATCGGCCGGGTCGCCGGACTCGACGTCCACGTCTACGGCGAACCCGACTGGGACCCGCCGGTCCTCCCCGGTGTGACTGTCCACGGACTGCTCGACGACGAGGTCCGCGACACGTGGTTCGTCGCCTACGACGGCGGCGGCAACGACCTCAGCAAATGTGCACTGCTCGCCCAGGAGCACGCGCCGGGCGAGTTCTACGGCTTTTGGACCTACGACCCGACACTCGTCGACCGAATCGTCGACTACGTCGAGGGGTCGTTCACCCACGTGTCGGACGGACCGGACCGGTCGGACGCGGCGAACGCACCGGTCAACGGTGGCGGATGTGAAAGCGGCGGAGGCGGCGGAAGTGGCGGAGACGGAGGAAACGACGGTCGCGGCGGAGGTGACGGCCGTGGCGGGAGCGACGGAAGCGACGGAGGCGACGAGCGAAGCGAAACTCCCTAACTGGCGCGCCGTCTCGCTTCGGCCATGCAGGACGAACCCGAAGTCGCGGTGCTCCGCTACGGCCACCGGCCGGGCCGCGACGACCGGATGACGACCCACGTCGGGCTCACGGCGAGGGCACTCGGTGCCGACCGGGTGGTCTTCCCCGACAACGCCGGGCAGTCACAGGAGACCGTCGAGGACATCACGGGCCGCTTCGGCGGCCCGTTCGAGGTCGAACTGACCGACGCGCTGAACGCAACGATACGAAACTGGGAGGGCACGGTCGTCCATCTGACGATGTACGGCGAACGCGTCCAGGACGTCGAAGGCGAGATTCGGGAGGCACACCGCGAGGAGCCGCTGCTCGTCGTCGTCGGCGGCGAGAAGGTTCCCTTCGAGGTCTACGAGGGGGCGGACTGGAACGTCGGCGTCACGAACCAGCCGCACTCGGAGGTCGCCGGACTCGCGGTCTTCCTCGACCGGCTGTTCGACGGCCGTGAACTCGAACGGGAGTGGGAAGACGCGGACCGACAGGTGATTCCGATGGCGACGGGCAAGAAAGTCGTCGACCCCGACGAGGAATCGTAGGCAAAACTGCTGACTGCTCGATAGAATCACTTGCCATATCGGACATTCCATCATCCGCGATGGCACAAGACCCGTGTTCGGCCGATGTCTGAGTATGACTGTTATAGCTAATTAGCCCATACACACCGTGTTCTGAAAACACAACTATGACACTTCCTTCTGTAACGCCTTCAGTGGACATCTCACAGCCAAAAGTATATTACTTATGCCAGTGACTACTGGTGCGTGCCAGAATTCAGCGTGACGGGTGAGAGCGTAGAGGAACTGAACCAGTTTACCAGCGAACTCCACAAGGCAACCGAATTACAGGACGGCGAATTACAAGATCTGTTCGCTGATTTAATCAAAGTGCGCGACTGCCTGAAAGACAAGACCAGTTCTGGACGTGCAATCAGGAAGAATCGTATCGAGGATAGTGTGGAACTGGAACAAGCAGGTAGTGTTGGAGTACTATTGAAAACACTCAGTTCGGCTGGGGTCGCTACATCTACTGGACAGGGTGGCAATTGGAAGTACGAGTGAGAAAGAGCGACGACACTTCACGTAGCTGAGTGACAAGCTCCAATCGATTTTCACAGGGTACTGTTGGGTCTTCCAAGATTTACTCAGACGGCCACGTCCTCCAGTTTCTCCAACAACGTGAACTCGGGGGTGCCCTCCACACCGACCCACTGCATCCGTTCGTCGAGGTCCGCGGAGTCAGCCAACGCGCGGGCGTTGTCGAGCGTGTCCCACTCCAAGAGCGCGACGATTTCCGTTCGGTCGTCGGCGACGTGAAATAGCCCGCCGCCGAGACAGCCAGCGGCTTCGTGGGTCGCCGCGTGGTCGCCGAAGGCGGGTTTCCAGATGGTATAGTCTCTGAGTCGGTGTCGGATGAGGAGATACGGCATGGGTCTCTCCCCGAGAGAGGTATCTGTAGGGTATAGCGACTGTTGACGGTCCGCTAGAGTGACTGACTTCCAGGAGTGGTCGGGGCTTACTGCTCGGCGTCGACGGCCGATGTTGGACCCTCGGCGTCGCACTCCGTCACGTGCTCCTCGCGGCTGACGTCGCGGGCGACGACGTGCGGCACCGTCGCGTCGGTCCCGCGGTCGCCGACCGCGAAGCCCACGGCGACGGCGACGGCGGCGAACCCCCCGAGGACGACGTCGTCGGCGACGGCCACCTCGTAGGCGAGGACGCAGGCGATGACGACCCACTTGAGGAGCGTCCGCATCGCCTCCTGTCGGCGGCGGTCGGTCTCGGCCGCGGCGACGACGCGGTCACCGTCACCTGCGGGGACCGTGACGTATCGGAGACCGCCGCCGTCGGCGTACCGGAGCACGTCCACCAGTTCGTCGCTCATGTCAGCGATACGATGCCAGCGGGGATGAACCTTGTGTCGGTGTGTCACGGAACCGCCAGCGGTGGCGGTCTGAGACCCCGCATCCGGTGCTTTTAAACAGTTTTGCGGCTGAGTAACGGGTAATGGCTTTTGAGGACCTGCTGAACGACCCTGTCATCCAGAAGTACCTCCACGAGCTGGTTGGCCCCACGGGGATGCCGGTCGCCGCCGCGCCGCCGGACGGCGAAGTGACCGACGAAGAGCTGGCCGAGGAGTTGGGTCTCGAACTCAACGACGTCCGCCGGGCGCTCTTCATCCTGTACGAGAACGACCTCGCGACCTACCGCCGCGTCCGCGACGAGGACTCCGGCTGGCTCACCTATCTGTGGACCTTCGAGTACGAGAACATCCCGGAGAACCTCAAAGAGGAGATGGGACGGCTGCTCGAAGCGATCGAAGAGCGCGAGGAGTACGAGCGCACCCACGAGTTCTACCTCTGTGAGGTCTGTTCCATCCGCTTCGAGTTCGGTGAGGCGATGGACTTCGGCTTCGAATGTCCCGAATGTGGCTCGCCGCTCGAATCGATGGAGAACAACCACCTCGTCGACGCGATGACACGACGCGTCGACGAACTGCGCGACGAACTCAACGTGGACGCTACCAGCTAATGGTCGTACTCGCAACCAAATGTTACGTCAGCGGCGACGCACGCGACCGAGCGCTCAAGAGCCTCGGTTCGATGATTCAGAACGACATCGGTGACCTCGACGTCGAGTGGGACATCGGTGTCCGCGACGACGACTTCATCAGCGTCACCGTCACCGGCGACGACGCGGAGGTCGCCCGCAACCTCCTCCGCGAGGAGTGGGGGTCGGTCGTCCCGCAGCACCGCGAGGGCGAGACCTACGTCGGGACGCTCGACGCCTGGGACGACGAGGGCTTCTACCTCGACGTCGGCCACGGCAACCGCGTGTTCGTCGCCCGCGACGACCTCGGTCTCGGCCAGGGGTCGCCGACGCAGATCCGCGAACGGTTCGGCATCGTCCAGCACACCCCGCTGAAGTTCGTCGCGGGTGAGACACCCCGGCTCGCCGACGAGACGGTCGATATGCTCTACGACTGGACGCGCGGCGAGGGTCGCGTCAACGTCAACAGCGCGACCCGTGGCGAGGTCCGAGCGACGGTCAACCGCGCGGGTCACGCCCACGACATCGTCACGGTCGAACGGCTGGGGCTGCTCGAACAGAGCATCATGTGCCGGGAGGGAACCGACCCGCCGGGACTGCTCTCCAGCATCGGCGAATACGTGCCTGCGGAGCTTCGTTGCGTCATCACATGAACAAGCGACTGGTCCTCGGTACCGCCGCGCTCGCCGTCCTCCTCGTCACCTCCGGCTGTCTCGGGGCCATCATGGGTCCCCAAGACGTCTCGGACACCCAACTGAACGAAGAACCACCCGTCGACTACGCCTTCGACAGCGACCGCGACGTCCACATCACCGTGACGGAGAACGCCCAGTTCGCGGCCGTCTACGAGATGAACGGGTCGAGTATCGAGCTGTTCCGTCGCGACGGCTTCGGCGGCCGCAACTCCATCCCGGTCTCCGCGCTCCGCTACCAGTACGAGAACGGGACCGTCCTCAACGGGACGCAGCTGAAGGCCCGCGGCGGCAGCGTCCAGCAGACCCGCGAGGTCGTGACGGTGACGCTCCCGAGCGACGCGAACGCCGACGGGAAGCTGGCGTTCACCTCGTCGTCGTCGCCGAAGCGGTTCTCGCTGCCGACGTACGTCGAAGGCTCCTACGAGGTCGTCCTGCCGCCGGATCGGCGCGTCGACTTCTTCCTGTTCGGACAGGTGCGGCCGAGTGCCGACGAGCGGTTCGAGGACGACCAAGGCCGGACGCATCTCCAGTGGGAGAACGTCGACACCGAGTCGGTGCTCGTCCAGTTCTACCTCCAGCGTGACCTCTACATCTTCGGCGGCATCGCGGCCCTCCTCGTCCTCGTCGCCGGGGGCGGGCTGGCCTACTACAAACGCCAGATCGAGGCACTCCGCGAGCGTCGCCAGCAGATGGGGCTCTCCGTCGACGTCTCGGACGACGACGACGGCCCGCCGCCGGGAATGGGCTGACCGCCCGGCCGTCCGCAAACAGCGGTCTTTTCTCTCCGACGCACCTCGGATGAGCTATGCGAGTCGCAGTGGTCACCGTCGGCGACGAACTGCTCGCCGGTGACACCGTCAACACGAACGCGACGTGGCTCTGTGAACAGCTGACCGAGCGTGGCGTCCGCGTCGAACGCGTGACGACCGTGCCCGACGACCTGTCCGACATCGCCCGCGTCGTCAACGAGTACAACGCCGAGTACGACGCCGTCCTCGTAACCGGGGGACTCGGCCCGACCCACGACGACAAGACGATGGCGGCCGTCGCCGCCGCCTTCGGCCGCGAGGTCGAGGAACATCCGGACGTCGTCGCCTGGTTCGACGAACACGGCGGCTACTCCGGCGACGACCTCGCCGAGGGGACGACCCATCTCCCGGCGGGGTCGCGGATGCTCCCGAACGAGGAGGGCGTCGCGCCGGGCTGTGTCATCGACAGCGTCTACGTCTTCCCCGGCGTGCCCGGCGAGATGAAGGCCATGTTCGGTCTCGTCGCCGACGACTTCGCGGGCGAAAAGACCTACACGGCGACGGTGACGACGCCCGAACCCGAGAGCACGCTGCTCGACCGGATGCAGGGCGTCCAAGAGGCGTTCGACGTCGACCTCGGCAGCTATCCGGGCGAGAACGTCCGACTGAAAGTGACCGCGCGGGACCCCGAAACGGCCGAGGCGGCGGCGCGATGGCTTCGCGAGCGCGTCGAGTCGGTCGAAGTCGAAGAATGAAGTCGGGTTAGCGGTACAGGTAGGCCAGCCAGCCGATAGTGACGAGCAGGCTGGCGACGAGGACGACGGCACCCGTCTCTGCGATGGGCAGCACTTCTCCGGCGGCGGCGGTGAGCGGAATCATGTGTGTGAGTCTTTCTGTTGGGGGTTTCTTAAACGTTCGACATCCGGTCAGCCGCGCTCGGCCGGTGGCGTTCCGCACCCCTTTTCCCCGTCGCTTTCCTCGCTCCGGCCATGCGCATCGGTGTCGTCGTCAACCCCATCGCGGGCATGGGCGGCCGGGTCGGGTTGAAGGGAACGGACGGCAAGGTCGCCGAAGCCCGCGAGCGCGGCGCGCAGCCGCGCGCACCCAACCGCGCCCGCCGCGCCCTCTCGCGACTGGCCGACCTCGCACCCGACACCGAGATTCTGACCTACGCCGACCCGATGGGCGCGTCCGAGGCTCGCGACGCGGGCTTCGAGCCGACCGTCGTCGGCGAGCCGGGAGCCGAAGAAACCGGTGCAGCCGACACACACGCCGCCGTGGAGGCCTTCCTCGACGCCGACGTCGACCTCGTGTTGTTCGTCGGCGGCGACGGCACCGCCGCGGACGTCGCCGAAGTCCTCGACGGGACGGACACGCCGATGCTCGGCGTTCCCGCGGGGGTCAAAGTCTACTCCTCGGTGTTCGGCGTCTCGCCGGAGGACGCCGGTGAGATCGCCGCCACCTTCGACCGGACCGAGCGCCGCGAGGTCATGGACATCGACGAGGACGACTACCGGGCGGGCGAGGTCCACCCCGAGCTTCGGGGCGTGGCGTTCGTCCCCGTCGCCGACGACCTCCAGTCCTCGAAGCAGCTCGGCGGCGGGACGGTCGACGCGCTGGCCGCTGGTGTCGCCGACGGCGTCGAACCGGGCGTGACCTACGTCCTCGGGCCGGGGAGCACCCTCGGTGCGGTCAAGGCGGAGCTGGGCTTTGCAGGCTCGCCGCTCGGCGTCGACGTCTGGCGCGACGGCGAGCTCCTCGCTCAGGACGCGACGGAGGCGGAGATTCTCGCGAATCTGGGGGAGAAGAACGTCATCGTCGTCACACCCATCGGCGGGCAGGGGTTCATCTTCGGCCGCGGCAACCCCCAGCTCTCGCCGGACGTCATCCGGGAGTGTGAAGTCGAAGTCGTCGCCTCCCGGTCCAAACTCGACGACCTCGGGGTGCTCCGGGTCGACACGGACGACCCCGCGTTGGACGAAGCACTCCGTGGGTGGACCAAGGTCCGCGTGGGGCGGTTCGAGCGGCGGATGATGGAGATCGTCTGAACCAGTCTAGGCACACCCCACGTGAAGGAGTGGCATATTAGGATTCGACGACGAACATGGACTTCGAATAAACATTACACTACGTATAATGGGCATATAGTCAAGATTAAGGTCACTGGTGGGATACGAGTTGCCATGGAAACGCGGAAGGTCCAACGGCTCGGGCCGTCGACGCTGGCGATGACGCTCCCCGCGGAGTGGGCGAAGGAACACGGTGTGAACAAGGGCGACGAGGTGTCGCTGCGGATGGGCGGCAAGGGGACGCTCACGGTCCTCCCCGAATCGGCGAGCACGGAGGACTCGGAGGCAGTCCTCCACGCGGACAACCTCGACGCCGACGCGCTCGAACGGGCAATCGTGGCGCAGTACGTCCTCGGACGGCGCGTCATCCACGTCGAGAAGCGCGACGGCGCGCTCGACAGCGAACACATCAACGCGGTCTACAAGGCCGAGACGCAGCTGATGGGACTCGGCGTCATCGAGGAGACGCCCGAGCGAATCGCCATCCGCTGTTCGGTCGACCCCGAGGACTTCACCCTCGACAACCTGCTGGAACGGCTGGAGAACACGGGCAGCACGATGCGCGGCGAGGCGGTCAAGGCACTCGCACACGCCAACCCGGACCTCGCCCAGCGCGCACTGAACCGCGAGCGGCAGGCGAACAAAATCTTCGTCCTCCTGCTCAGACTCATCTTCACGGCCTACCAGAACCCGAACCTCTGTCGGGCGGTCGGTCTCGAGTCCGGCTTCCCGCTCATCGGCTACCGCTCGGTCGCGAAGAACCTCGAACTGACCGCCGACAACGCCGAGGACATCGCCGAGATCGTCCTCAACACCGAGGGTCACTCGCTCGACGTCGACTCGGCGACCATCCGGCGCATCCGCGAGTTCACCGACCAGGTCGACGAAATCACCGTCAAGGCGGTGCAAGCGGTCGTCGAGCGCGACTACGACAAGACCATCGAGGTCCGGCGGCTGTTCCACGACATCACCGACCGCGAGCGCGACATCCTCAACGACCTCGAAGAGATGCCCAACGAGGAACTGCTGCGGGTGCGCGAGGTGCTCGTGAGCCTCCAGCAGACCGCCCAGTACGCGATGCGGAACGCCGAGATCGCGGCGAACCTCGCACTCAACGAGGAGAATCGCCACGTCACGATCACGTAGACTGGACGGAGACACCGACGAAACCGACCGAGACCGTCGCGGTGGCCGGGCGGTGGCCGGCTCTTAGTCCGCCATCGACGGTATCTCGGCCGGAGGCGACGGATTCGGTTCGTCGACTCCCGACTCGTTTTTCTGCTCGACTTTCGTCGCCGTCAGCGGGTTTCGCCGCTCGATCTCGCAGTCGAACGCCGGATGCTCACAGACGTGTCGAACCAGCATATGCCGCCGCGACCCCGTGAGACCGGTCCGGCCCACGTCGTCGGCGTCGAACGTCTCCGGTAAGCGGTCGTACAGCCGCCGCAGCTCCTCGAAGCTCTGGAACACCTTGGCGTTGCCCGCCGAGTCGGCACCACGCCGCGAGACGACGTAGCTCCCGTCGGTGCGGTACTCGCCGGCGGTCCGGAAGAACTCCTGTTGCTCCGTCAGCGCGTCGCCGAGCGCGCCGTGTAACTCGGCGGCGTCCGAGCGCGACAGCTCACAGGAACTGCCGTCGACCTGTACGATAACCGATTCACCGTCCGTCGAAACCGTGACGGCCGTCTCATCACCCGAGAAGAACGCGACCAGGAGACTGGGTACTCCGTGACATAACACAGCAATCGTACGTGGTCGACAAAACTCTGTCGGGGGCGAGGGGTCGCCCGACAGCCCGTCGGGTCCCGAGGGTCAGAGAAGTCCGCCGTCGTCGTCGTCACCGGTCGTCTCGTTGCCCGAGGCCGTCGTTGTGGTGGTCGCGGTGGTGGTCGTGGTCGATCCCCCGTCCGACGGGGTCGCCGTCGGCGTGGCGGTGTCGTCGCCGACGAGGCTTCCGTCGTCCGAGGCAGTCGTCGTCGCCGTGCCGTCGGAGCCGGGCGTCGCCGTCGACCCGTCGGAGTCCCCGCTCGAGTCCGACGAGCCGTCGTCGCTCCCCGCGTCATCCGAGGCTGCCGACCCGTCTTTGTTACCGAACATATCCGTCTCGATGGTCTCGGTGTAGGTCATCTCGTCGAGCGGGACGGTGTGGGTCGTCCCCGCGATCTCGATCTTCGCGTAGAAGTCGATGCGGAGTTCCGTCACCTGGTTCCGTTCGAGATGGCTGACCCACCACTCGTCGAGTTTCGAGTTGTCGATTTCGGTCTGCGTCTCGAGGGTCTCCTCGGACTTCGCGGGGACGACGTAGGTTTCGTTGGTCGCTCCGCTCCCGACCGCGACGTCGTTCATCGTGATGTTGTACCCGATTTCGGTGATGGGGACGGGAGTGGACTTGGGGTTGTAGACGGTGAAGTCCATCTCGATGGGCGTCGTCTCGTTGTCGACCTGTCCCCACCGCGCGCTCGTCTCGTTGACGTAGAGCACCGGGTCCGAGACGACGGGCGCGTTCGCGTTCACGGGCCGCGTCTCCGTGGAGTTGAACTGTGAGATGAGGTCGGTGTCGATGCTCCGCTCGACCTTCGGCGCGCCGAAGGATTCGCCGAGCAACGAGGAGTGGACGTCGGCGTCGACGGTCAGCGTCGTCGACTCGCCGTTCCGGATGTGGCTCACCCACCACGCGGGAATCTTCTCGTTGTCCATCTCCGTCGTGAAGGGGAGCGTCGAGTTGCCCGTCTCGACGTCGACGCCCTCCTTGACGCCCTCTGCCATCCGGATGTCGTTCAGCGAGACGGCGTAGTCGACGGTGAGACCGCCGAGCGAGACGCCGATGGGGTTGGGGTTCGACACCTGGAGGTCGGTCTCGATGACGGTCGCCGAGTCGTCGACCGGGCCGAACGCGTTGTCGACGCCCGTGACGCTCGGCGCGCCGACCACGCCGAGACCGACAGCCGCACCGACCGCGCCGACGAGGACGACGACCGCGACCAGTGCGTACTTGAGTTTCCCAGTTCCGAGCATGCTCGCACCTGTTCGCTCCATCCATAAATTCGGTTTGGCTGGAGACAACAGAATTGCCGGCTGTTTTCGCCGGAGGGCGTCGGGTCGGTCGAGTCAACCGAGTCGGCCAATCCGACGCCGAGACCGTGGTAGCGTCTGTCGAATAGACTAAGTGCTCCGCATCGAACGGGAGAGTATGGAAGGCCAAGCCGTGTACTCGGACAAAGGAATCGGATTTGCGATGCTGTTCTCGTTGCTCGCCATCGGCGGAGCGGCCGTCTTGCTCGTCGCACCGGGCCAGGTCACGAAGGCGTGGGGCTTCGCGCTCGCGATGGTCGCGGCGTCTATCGCGGTCGTCGGGACGCAGGCGTACTGGGGTTAACTGACCGAGGAGAGCGACAATCGTTAATAGCGCGAGTCCCTATTCCCAGCAAGATGAGTGAGTACACTGAGGAGGAACAACGGATTGTGGCCTATCTCAGCGAAGCAGTCGCCGGCGGGGAGCGGTATTTCCGAGCGAAGAACATCGCCGAGGCCATCGGTCTCTCGGCGAAACAGGTCGGCTCGCGGCTCCCGCGGCTCGCCGAGAAGTCCGAGGACGTCGACATCGAGAAGTGGGGCCGCGCCCGCTCGACGACCTGGCGCATCAGCCCGAGCTAACACCCCCGTTTTTTTACGGTCTCTCCCCAAGTCACCTCCATGACTGTCCGGGTTCAGCGGACGTTCGAGTTCGACGCCGACCCCCAGCGTGTCTGGGATTTCATCGCCGACCCAGCGAAGCGTGCGGGCGCGATCAGCGTCGTCGAGGAGTTCGAAGTCGACCCCACCGACGAGCGGAAGGCGACGTGGCACGTCCGACTGCCTATCCCCCTTCTCAACTCGACGGTCGGCGTCGACACCGAAGACATCACGCGCGACGAACCGACGTACGTGAAGTTCGTCGGCAAATCCAGAGCACTGCGCGTGACCGGCGAACACACCATCGAGACCGACGAGGACGGCGAGGGCTGTCGGCTCCACAACGAGTTCATCGTCAACGGTCGCCTGCCGGGCGTCGAGAAGTTCTTCAAGCGGAACCTCGACCGCGAACTCGACAACCTCGAGGCCGCACTCCGCCGCGACCTCGAGGTCACCGCATGAAGCTCACGCTCGCCCAACTCGACCAGACCGCAGGCGACGTCGGGAAGAACCTCAACCGCGCGGAACGCACCGTCGCCGACGCCGCCGAGCGCGGGGCAGACCTCGTCGTTCTCCCGGAGCTGTTCACCGTCGGCTACTTCGCCTTCGAGTCGTACGCCCGCGAGGCGGAGGGACTCGGCGGCGAGACGTTCGGCCGACTGAGCGACCTCGCCGCCGACCACGGTGTCGGTCTCCTCGCCGGGAGCCACGTCGAAGATCTCGAAGCGAGTGCCGCTGCGGGCTACGACGTGCCCGACAACGACGGCCTCGCCAACACGGCGGTCTTCTTCGGCCGCGACGGCGAGATGGAAGCGGTCTACCGTAAGCACCACTTGTTCGGCTACGGCTCTGCCGAATCCCGGCTCCTGACACCCGGCGACTCCCTCGAAACCGTCTCCTTCGAGGGCTTCGAGATCGGGACGACCACCTGTTACGACCTGCGCTTTCCGGAACTCTACCGGTCGCTCGCGGAGGCGGGCGCGACGCTCGTGCTCGTCCCGAGCGCGTGGCCCTACCCACGGGTCGAACACTGGCAGACGCTGCCGCGGGCGCGAGCCATCGAGAACCTCTGTTACGTCGCGACGGTCAACGGTGCCGCGCAGTTCGGCGAGACGCGACTGCTCGGCCGCTCGACTGTCTACGACCCGTGGGGGACGCCGCTGGCGAGCGCGGGCGACGAACCGACGCTCGTCGAAAGCGAGGTCGACCCCGACCGGGTTGCCGAAGTTCGCGACGAGTTCCCCGCGTGGGCCGACCGCCGACAGTAGGCCGTCGCTCGTGGCGGACGGACTCGCCCGTGCCGGTGGCTTTATCCATGACCCCTCCTTACGACGTGTTGCCGGAAGACGACGCTTTTCTCGTCGCTGCCGGCAACTAACCGCCGCACCGTGTCGCAGTGTCGGGGTCCACTGTGACGCACATCGGAGGTGGCTTCCGCCAGCCGCCATTCGCCGCCGATCCGGTCTTCATCCGCCGCGTCGGCGCGCCCGCCATGGCCATGGCAATTCGCCCCTGAACCCGGCAGGGGCATACTTTCCACTCGTGATTCTCGCTTCCTGAGCCGAGACGCCGTCCACACAGTCGCTGTCGCTACCGCTGGCGGAGCATCAACGAAAAAAACAGCTGACCGTGGCCGGTTCAGTCGTCTTTGGTCTTGATGTCGGCGGAAAGACCCTGTGCCATCTGGATGTCTTTGGAGTTGTTGAGCGTCCAGGCGGTGCGCTCGGTGACGGCTTCGATGATTTCGCGCGCCGAGGGGTAGCCGTTACCGGATTTCTTGACGCCGCCGAAGGGCAGGTGGACTTCGGCACCGATGCACGGGAGGTTGCCGTAGGCCAGTCCCACCTCCGCATTGTCGCGGAAGTAGTTGATCTGGCGGTAGTTCTCCGAAATAATCGCACCCGCGAGTCCGTAGTCAGTGTCGTTCTGGATGGCGACCGCTTCTTCGATGTCGCCGGAGTACTTCAGCAGGGCGACGTGGGGGCCGAAGACTTCCTCGTGCGTGCAGCGGAGGTCTTCCCACGCGTCGGCTTCATACACAAAGGGTCCGACCCAGTGGCCGTCTTCGTGACCGTCCGGAATCTCGTCCTCGTCCAACTCCGTTCGGTCGACGAGGACGTTCACGCCCTCTTTCTTCGCCAGCTCAGCGTACTTCGTGACCTTCTCCTTGTGACCGGCCTCGATGAGCGGGCCCATGAAGGTGTCTTCGTCCAGCGGGTCGCCGACGGAGACGTTCTTCGCCAACTCGACGTAGCGGTCTTTGAACTCGTCGTAGACGTCTTCGTGGACGACGATGCGCTCCGAAGAGACACAGCGCTGGCCGGTCGTCTTGAACGAACACATCAGCGCCGAGTGAACGGCGATGTCCAGATCCGCCTCTTCGGTGATGACGACGTTGTTCTTGCCACCCATCTCACACGCGGCGAGTTTGCCGGGCTGCTGGGCGACTTTCTCGGCGACCTCGTGGCCCACCTCGGCCGAACCAGTGAACAGGACGGTGTCGACGCGTTCGTCCTCCACGATGGAGGCGCCGGCGTCGCCGAAGCCCTGGACCATGTTGAACACGCCGTCGGGAATACCGGCATCCTCGAACATCTCGGCGATGATCTGGCCGCACCACGGCGTCTGTTCGGCGGGCTTCCAGACGACGGTGTTACCCTCGACCAGGGCGACGGCCATGTGCCAGAAGGGGATGGCGACCGGGAAGTTCCACGGGGTGATACAGCCGACGACGCCGCGAGGTTTGCGGCGCATATAGGCGTCCTTGGCGGGAATCTCGCTCGGGATAACGTCGCCTTTGGGGTGGCGAGCGTCGCCAGCGGCCCACTCGACCATGTGGTACGCTTCGATGACGTCCGCGCGACCTTCCGAGATTTCCTTGCCGCACTCTTTGGTCACGACTTCTGCGAGTTCTTCGGTCCGCTCGCGGAGCTCGTGGTAGATGTCCCAGAGATATTCCGCGCGGTCGAT
>NZ_FNHL01000010.1 GCF_900103715.1 Halogranum gelatinilyticum
TGGTCAGCGTGGCGGTGGTTGTATTTCCGCGAGCTAATCCCTTTGAACCAATTGGCGAGAAGGGACGGGGCGTGCTTCGGTGGACTACTGACGAACAGGTGGATGTGGTCAGATTGGACTGTCAAGTCGATGATTTCGAGTCCTTTGTCGTCAGCGATTTCGTGGAGAATGTCTCGCACACGGTCGCCAACCTCGTTAACCAGTACCGACTGTCGGTACTTGGGCAACCACACTATGTGGTAGTTAAGGTTGTAAGTGGCGTGCCGTGTGGTCTTCATCCGTACTACACACTATGTATCCAGAATATCTTAAAACCACGGTTCACGGTGGGAAATCCAGCGATAACATCGTCGGTGGATATGTACGCTGTTGTCCGCTCGACCCGCGCCTAAAGACGCGGGTATGCGCTACGATTCTGTATCACAACGCATCTCACCCGAGACGACCCCCGCCAACCACCCGGGACAACTTTCTCCAAAGAAACGTCGGAAACGCGGGGGGTCTCCGGGGCGACCGGGGAACGATCAGAACACGACACGACGACGGATCTCAGCAGCCATGCACAGTTCAGATCGAGGAGAGATAGCGACGCGAGAGAATCCAGTTCTCGACGATCTACGACTCCGAGAGATGGTTCGTGAGCGTTTCGAACCGGGCGTCGTCGCGGATGATCTCGTAGACGATTTCCGGCTCTTCGACGAGACGGTTGAGAAGTGTGATACCACCGGACCGCCCGAGGTTCTCTTTCCGGTTGTCGACGATGCCGAGGAACGCTAACTCCTTGAGGATGTCACGGAACCGCCGCTCGGAGCGGACGTCCTGGCCGATGTTGTCGCAGATGTTCTGATACTGCCGGTAGACGAGCTGGGTGGGGAACTCCTCTTGCTCGGAGTTCAACGAGAGGATCGCGAGCGCGAGCAGCGACGCCTTCGCCTGTTGTGGAATCCCCTCAACGAGTTCTTTGAACCGGTCTTTTTCGGCCTTCGTCCGCGCGTCTTTGACGTGCTGTTCGGTGACCGTGTCGGCGTCTCGCTCGTACGCGACGTTGCCCGCGTGCCGAAGCACGTCGATGGCTTTTCGGGCGTCGCCGAAGTCCGACGCGGCGTACGCGGCACAGAGCGGAATCACCCCGTCGTCGAGTACGTCGGGTTTGAACGCGTCACGCCGGTGTTGGAGGATTTCTTCGAGCTGTTGGGCGTCGTATGGGTGAAACGAGAGCTCCTTCGGTTGGAGGCTGCTCTTGACACGCTCGTTCAAGTCCTCGGCCCACTCGATCTTGTTCGAAATCGCGATGACCCCGATGCGGCAGTCGGTATTCCCGGATTCGCCCGCACGTGAGAGTTTCATCAGGAGGTTGTCGTCGGCCATCAGGTCCGCTTCGTCGAGGATGATGAGGACGACGTCGTACCGCTGTTCCAGGACTTGCCACAGTCGCTTGTAGTAGGCGGCGGTCGACAACCCCCGCTCGGGAATATCGAGTCCCGTCTCTTCCGGGTCGTTGAACGCCCGAGCGAGGGTGGAGGCCGCCTGCGTCTCGGTGTTGTCGGTCGAACAGTCGAGATACTCGTACCCGATTCGGACGTCGTCGTGGGCGTTGGCGACAGCCTGCGAGGAGACGTACTTCGAGACGAGCGACTTCCCCGTCCCCGTTTTCCCGTAGACGATGACGTTCTCAGGGGAGTAGCCCTGGACAGCACCACGGAGTTCTTCCGACAGCTTTCGAATCTCGTTATCTCGTCCGACGATTCGGTCGAAACTCGGAACGTGGCTGATTTCGAGGAGGCTCTTGTTCGCGAAGATCGGATCTTCCTGTTGGGAGAAAATCTCCTGGGCGATGTTGACCTCCGCGTCTTCGGAGGGCTGTTCCGCGTCGTCGGGGACAGACGTGTCCCGAGACGAACCGTCTTCCATACGCACGTGGTGACATGACACGACCTTAAAACCATAGGGAAAGTGCGGGCCGTGTTTCCGCCGTTTTATCGGTCGAATTCAAGAGGTAGAGGAGGTTTGAAAGCGGATGTCGGTTAGAAAGTCTGAGAGGCTTGTTTCCGTCGTTATCACCGTTTGCTCCCCGTATTTCCGTCGTAAAGCGTCGACAGAGAGAGAACCGAGCGTGATTTGGCGATATTTGCCCGAGAGTGAATTCAGCCTCGTTTCCGACGTTCGAGGGGAACACCCCCACCCCACGTTTCCGACGTTCGAGTGGTGGATGAGGTGGGGAGAGTCGTGGTTCGTACGGGAGTCAGTTTGGAGACCCCCACCCCCCACGTTTCCGACGTTAATCGTGAAGAGACGTCGGAAGAATACGAATAATGGGTTCGTAGACGCGAGAGGAGATTGCAACATCGGTCTAACTATCATCGTCACCAACACGCTACAGTAGTTCTCATCGAGCGTTGGAAACGAAGGGACGGGTACTCTCGGGGTGGTACTCGGTTCGTTTAGAATACTAGAAACGTCGGAAACGAGGGGTGGGGTGTATACGTTGATCGAGTCACCGAGTGATAACAAACGTCGGAAACGAGGGGTGGGAAGCAGAGAATCACGGGAGGATCAACAGAGAGGGCAAGGTCAACCGTGGTAGTCTGAGGTCTACACGTCCACCCACCCCTCGCAACGAGTGACAGTGCTCGATGCGGGACCGGGGGGTAAAACACACAGTATATAAAGTACCCGTATTCTACGACTCGTTATGGGCAGAAACGCACGACGTGTCCGACTCTCCATCTGCCATAATTGTTTCTATAGTAAAATATATAAAGAATTTCTAGACTAGACTATACTATACTCGTTTCTAGATCACAACCATCCATAAAATATGATATATCTGCCATAATCACAGTAGTACTCTTTCACTCAGTACAGCGTGCTATCGGTAGTATCAGTTGTTGAGAAGTCCTTCTATCACTCGTTGCGAGGGGTGTGTCTGACACGATTTCCTCCCAATCTGAGCAGATCGAATCTCTTCGCGTTGTCACTCGGTACGAGGGGTGTGTGAGTTACTCCGATATCGCGCGTTGGTCACTGTCACTCGTTGAAAGGGGGTCCTCGAACTGAAAGGGGATACAACGACTCGTCTTTTCACTCGTTGCGAGGGGTGGGTGCGACGAACCATCTCGTCGCTGTCACTCGTTGTAGGGGGTGTGAGGAATACTGACCCCGTCTCGTGTCGCTGTCACTCGTTGCGAGGGGTGTGTGAGTGCTCCAATTCGAACTGTGATATTTCACTCGTTGTGAGGGGTGTTCGATGGAATAAGTCAAACGACACCACTCTCACTCGTTACTGGGGGTGGGGTCGTCCAAATCCGAGTTTCCACTGTTTCAGTGTCTGAGGGGACTCAATTATCGACTTTCGGCTTGTGTCACTCGGTGCGTGGTCCGGTAGTATTATGACACTTGCTTCACCTTGTCCCTCAATGACAGACGGATTTTCGGATACGGACCTCTTCAGTACGGGCGACATCTTCGCTCGTCGGGAGCTTCTCCGCGTCGGGCACGTTCCCGAGCGTGACCGTATCGTCGGTCGCGACGACGAGATGCGGAAGGTCGGTGCCGCACTTGGACCAGCGACGCAGGGTGGGCCACCACGAAACCTCATCATCTTCGGCAAGACCGGGACGGGAAAGTCGCTCGTTTCGCGACATATCTGTCGTCGAGCTCGAAAGCATTCTCGGGAAAACGGTGTCGACCTTCGACACGTATACGTCGATTGCTCTGATGCGGATACCGAGACGCGAGTTGCCCGTGAGATGGTGTTGCAGGTCCGTGACGAACTGTCTCCGTCGATGGAGATACCTGCGCAAGGCATCGGTGCCTCCGAGTACTACCGCTATCTGTGGATGCTGTTGGAAGACGTCGACGTGTTCGCCGTCATCCTCGACGAAATCGACAAACTCAGCGACGACGACATCCTCATGCAGCTCTCGCGGGCCGAGGAGTCGGGTAAGACCGACGCGTACATCGGTGTCATCTCCATCTCGAACAAGATCGAGTATCGCGAACAGCTCAACGAACGTGTCAACTCGTCGTTGCAGGACCGTGAACTGACCTTCCATCCGTACGACGCCAACCAATTAGAGGAAATTCTCCAGAACCGACGTGACGCGTTCCTCGAAGGCGTCCTCCAAGACGACGTGATTCCGAAGACGGCGGCTCTAGCTGCACGGGAACACGGTGACGCGCGGAAAGCAGTTGACATCCTCTTCGAGGCTGGGTCGCTCGCGGAGGAGCGCACCGACTCGAAAGTCACCACCCAGCACGTCGACGACGCCCAACAGCGAACCGAAGTCAAGCGGTTCCAGGATCTCGTCTCCGGCAGCACTCCGCACGTGAAGTATATTCTTCGCGCACTCGCGTTGTTGACTCACGACAGCGACGACGTCCAGTTCTCCACGAGCGAGATTCACCAGCTCTACGAGCGACTGGCCGAGCAAGAGGGCTCGGAACCACTCTCACACGACCGCGTGTACCGACTGCTCAAGGAACAGTCGTTCCTCGGTATCACCGAGTCCTATCACACGGGTGGCGGTGCGTCAAAGGGAGCGTTCTTGCAGCACCGACTGATGAAGGACCCTGAAATCGTCATCGAGGCGTTGGACACCGGGATCGAGGACGAATAGCCCGTTCTGACCGAATACGTCGACATCCTCCCGCGCCCGAAGACGCGGAAATCCCACCGAGGACCACTCTTCCGACCGGAGCCTCGTAACGAACAGCTCCGACAGCCAGAATTCCGACACCCTCGAGTGCTACGAATCCGATTTCCTGTCTTCCGACACTGTTCAGCGAACCACTACCCTTCACCTCGAACGTCGGAAACGTGGGGTGGGGGTGTACGATGACTGGTGTACCGAGCTAACGGGAACGTCGGAAACGTGGGGTGTGTGGGTAGAAGTCTCGTGAATCTGACCGCCTCATCTTTTCACAACCTGTCGACCTGCTTCTCGTGTTACCACGTTCATTGGTGTAAGACGCCTTCGGAGCCGGTTTCTGAGAACCTCCCCTTTTTCTTCTTCTTTATCTGTCCCTATTTAGTATTCATTTACAGTCTAACTAGTTAGTATGACTAACTAGTATAACTGTTTAACCTTGCTGACTTGTCTGACTGAGCTTTAATACGATGCAGTCTGTGCGTCCATCCATGCTCACGTACACGGTATACAGCGAGGCTGGGGGCGTTGGGAAGACGACTCTCTCGGCGAACCTCGCCGTTGCACACGCTCGTGCGGGACTCGACGTGCTCGTCATCGACATGGACCCACAGGATGGGAGCATCAGCTACCTCTTCGACGTCGACGAGGCGCGAAGTGAGGGAGCCGCCGACAACATCGTCCGCCACATGATCGGCCGCCCGCAGGGTTCGTTCGCCGACCTCGTCCACGAAACCGAACACGGTGTCGACGTCGTCCCCTCCCACAATATGCTCGAGCGACTCACCGAGCTCCTGCTCAAGACGGCCGAGCTGGAGGAGGACACGAACCCCGACCCGGACTACGAGTATCCGATGTACGAGCAACTCTTCCGCGTCCTTCGCGAGGCTGACGTTCCGAGCACGTACGACGTTCTCATCATCGACCCGCCGGCGACGACCGGGCCGCAGCTCTACAACGCGCTCTACGCCACCCGGAATCTCGTCATTCCCGTCGAACTCTCCGGGAAGGGCGAACAGTCCGTCTCCGGCCTGCAAGACCTCGTCGAAGGTCTCGAATCCGAACTCGAGATCAACATCGGCGTCCTCGCAGCCGTCCCCAACGAGGTCAAGAACACGAGCGACCAGCGGAGCTACGCGAAGGAACTCGAAGAGTTGGGCTTCGACGTCCCTGTCTCCATCCGCGACCGGACGTCAATGTTCGAGGGCTGCTGGCGACAGCAGTGTTCGGCGTTCACCTTCATCGAAGAACACCGTGACCGCAAGCGTGACTACGAGGTCGAGACCCTAGAGAAATTCGAGCAGCTCGCCGAGCATCTCGCCGCACAGGTCGAGCTGGAGGTCACAGCATGAAGTCCGGCACCGGCGACGACCCGTTCGCGGACCCGTTCGAGGAGGACGAGACCGGGGAAATCGAGGAGAACGAGACGACGACGGAACCCGACGGTTCCCCTGCGGATGCAGATGGCTCGGCCGACGACCCTGCCGACGGTGCGGTCCCCGAACCGACTTCGGATTCGACGTCGTCGGCCGCTATCACGGCAAAAGAGCCGGAAGCGACTGCCGAAGAGACGGAGACCGCCGACGGCAGCACGGAACCCGACGGCGACATAGCTGCCGACGATGCCACCGAGACATCCGACGACCACGACGGGCCCAGCGACGACCTTCCGGGCGATGCCGAGAGCACGGCCGAGACAACCAGTCCACCCGACGCCGAGGCGGTGGAGTCGAGCGATGCCGACGCTCCCGACGATTCACACATCCCGTGGGTCCTCCGTCGGAGTTCGGTCAAGGACGACCGCCCGAACATCACCCAGTTCTTCCTCCGAGACGAGACCGACCGCGCGGAGCGCACGCTCCGCAGCGACGTCGAGCAGATCCTCGACAAAGATGTCTACACGCTCGACCTCCGCGAGGCGGCCTACCTCGTCGCGATGGAGCATCCCGAAGAGGTCGCCGAGACGCTCCGCGACTGGGGCTACGACTACCTCGATTGACGGCTCCGACGGACTCTACCCACTGTCTCATCTGAATCCGTCTCGCAGGAGTCGACCGTGACTGAGCGGTCTCTGTGTGTCTGTGTGTTTGTCTCTACCGTGGCGTTTTTAGATACCGTCCCCAACAGTGTACGTATGGCACCAGCGATAGATGTAGAAGCCGCAGCAGAAGCTGCCGAGGATCTCCCGACCGCCGAGGAGGTACTGGCGGGCCGTGACGAAATCTCCATCACCGAACTGTTCAGCGAGGCGTTCATGGCCGAGTACACCGACTTCGACACGTTCGACGAGATGGTCGCTGCCAGCCCGTCGGACGCGTCGTCCGCCGCCGACCTGTCACTGGTCCCCGACGGCACGTGGGACGAGTTCGTCGCCGAGACAACCGTCTTCGCCGACGAGGAAGAGATGGTGCTCGCCGTCCGAGACCACTGGGTCGCAGAACAGCTCGGGCTGTAGCGTCGCTCTCTTCCACGATTCTCAAAAAATCAGCGTCGGTCAGCGACTCAGAACGGATACTCGCGCGGCTCGTGCTGCAGCGAGATCCACTTCGTCTCGGTGATCTCGTTGAGGAACTCGTCGGTATTGTAGCCACCCATCCCGGAGGCGTTGGTCCCGCTGAAGGGAACGTGTGCCTCGTCGTTGATGGGCTGGTCGTTGACGTGGACCATCCCGGTGTCCATCCGGTTGGCGATTTCCTTGCCCGTCCCGACGTCGCCAGCGTGGACCGACCCCGAGAGACCGTACTCGGTGTCGTTTGCGAGTTCGACCGCCTCGTCGACGTCCGAGAACGGAATCACGGGCGCGATAGGGCCGAAGTGCTCGAAACACGCCGCCGACATCTCGTTCGTCACACCCGAGAGAACCGTCGGCGCGACGACCAGCGAGTCGTCGACGCCGTCGAGTTCGACCGTCGACCCGCCGGTTTCGAGCGTCGCACCCGCTTCGACCGTCTGCTCGACGTACGCCAGCATCTCGTCTCGCTGGGACTCGTCGATGATGGGACCGACGACCGTCTCGGGGTCGTGCGCCGACCCGACCGGCAGCGACTCCGCGCGCGCGGTCAGTTTCTCAACGTATTCGTCGTAGACCGACTCCTGGACGAGATGGCGGTTGATGGAGATACAGACCTGTCCCTGGTGGACGAAGCTGCCGAAGACCGCGGCGTCGATGGCGTCGTCGATGTCGGCGTCCTCGGTCACGATGTGGGCGTTGTTGCCGCCGAGTTCCATTGCGGGCGTCGCGAGGTTTTCGGCCGCCTTGCCAGCCACGCGGCGGCCGACCGGCGTCGACCCCGTGAACGCGACGACGTTGCTCGCGGGGTGGCTCGCGACGCGGTCACCGATCTCTGAGCCGCGGCCCGTGACGACGTTGATGACGCCGTCCGGGAGCCCCGCGTCTTCGAGCAGCTTTGCGAACAGCAGCCCGCCCGCGATGGGCGTGTTCGTCGACGGCTTCAGGACGACTGTGTTGCCCGTGGCGATGGCGGGTGCGACCGCCCGCATCGACAGGTTCAGCGGGAAGTTCCACGGCGAGATGACTGTCACGACACCGGCGGGTTCGCGTTCGACGATGTTCTCCTTCCCGGGGATGTTGGAGGCGACGTGCTCGCCCTTCATCCGTCGGGGGAACGTCGCCGCCTCGGCAGCCTGGTCGGCCGCGAGATGGACGGAGGTGCCGCCCATGATTTTCGAGCCACCCGCCTCGGCGGACAGCAGTTCGACGATCTCGTCGTGGTGGGCTTCGAGGTTCTCCAGCAGCGTCTGGACTGCCTCCTCGCGCCGGGCGGGCGGCGTCTCGGCCCACTCTTCTTGGGCCTTGGCGGCCGCCTCGTAGGCGGCGTCCACGTCACCTTCCGTCCCGCGGGGGACGTGTGCGACGGTCTCTCGTGTCGACGGATCCTCGACGGCGATGGTCTCGCCGCTCTCGCTTTCGACCCAGTCGCCGTCGATGTACAGTGCGTTCCAGTCGCTCTCTATCGAGATGGTGTCGACCATGTGTACCAGGTATTCGCGCCCTGTAGATATAGATGGTTACAAACCAGTGAAATTTTCACCGAATTGCTATTTTTGATGGCGTTGACACTGTCTCCGGCGGTCGGTCTGGGCCGTCCCGCTCGTCTCTAACGGGCGACGCGGTGGCGTCTCCGGCGACGTCCGGTCCGGGGTTCTGCGTTGGGGTCAGTAGTTGCCCGTCGTGACGATGGGCGGTGGCGTGTGCGGTCCGTACGGGGCGTCGTCGAGATACTCTCCCGCCGGTTCGAAGTGGTCTGCGAGTGCCGCGGCGGCCTCCTTGCGGAGGACCGTCACCGGGTCCTCACCCTGGAGATAGTCGAGTGCCTGCCCGGCGGCGTTGAGGTTGTACTCGGCCGCCTTCTCGCGGCGTGCGGCGTACATCTCGACCTCGTCGCGGGCGACGGCGTCGCTGCGGGCCCGATATCCCACGGCGATGGCCGAGGCGGCCTCGTCGGCGTCGGCGATCCCGGAGTTCATCCCGCGGGCACCGAACGGCGCGAGTAGGTGGGCCGCCTCTCCGGCGAGCAGGACGCGGCGGTGGTCGTCGACGAACGTGTCGGCCATCACCTGCAGGAACTTGTAGCTCGACACCCAGGTGACGTTGTCGGCGTACCGTTCGCCCATGACGGCGCGGGTGAACTCCCGCATCTGTTCTTCGCTGGCGAGCTCTTCGGGGTCGTCACCTTCGATGCACTGGATGTCCAGCCGCCAGCCGCCGGTGAAGGGAACAAGCAGTACGTTTCGTCCGCCAACCTCGGGGTCGGCGTAGTGAAAGAGCCGTTCGAGCGGCATCGGGTCCTCTTCGACCTCGTCGATGTCGGCGATGATGAAGGAGTTCTCCGACTGGTCGCCGTCGAACGACGCGCCGATCTCCTTGCGGACGGTCGAGCCACCCCCGTCGGCACCGACGAGATACGGCGTCTCCCAAGTCTGACCGTCGGCGGTCTCGACGGTGACGCCGTCCGGTCCCGACTCGACCGACTCGACGGCTGCGTCCCAGTGGATTTCGATGCCGGCCTCTTCGAGTGCCTCGTGCATATACGCCTCCGTCCGTACCTGCGGAATACTCGAGAAGTGCGGGATGTCGCCGTGGCCTCCGGGTGTGCTGTAGGTGCGGGAGAAGACCTCCTTGCCGTGGTAGCAGGTCCGGCGAGTTGGCCAGACCAGCCCCTCCTCGACGAGCTCCATCCCCAGTCCGGGATGGATGCGTTCGAGCGTCCGAAGCGTCGAACCGTGGACGTAGATGGCCCGACTCCCCGACCGGTCGCGGTCTTCTGACTCTGCTTCGACAATCGTCACCGGGACACCGCGGGCGTGTAGGGCGAGGGCAGTCGTCATCCCGACAGGACCCGCACCTGCCACTACCACTGGTGCGTCCGCGTCAACGTCTCTCATGGACGTTTGAACATATCGACACGACCCACATATGTATTGTGGTCACTGCGTCGCGACACACCGCGTCGCCGACAGGTTCGGAACGGACGAAACGCCCGAATGACCCGCGAAACGGTCCTCGTCGTCACTTTATCGACAGTCACCGGGACCGACCCGTCGCACGAACGCTTAATACGGCACTGACGACTAACGATGATGAACGATGGGATTCATCACGGAGTATACGATCCAATCGCCCGTCTTGGCCGATACACACGAGCGGGTCCCCGACATGGTGCTGAAGATGGAGGACCTCCAGATCATCGACGAGCACAGCGCGAAGTACATCTTCTGGGCGAGCGGTGGTGACTTCCACGACTTCGAGGACGCACTCGCGGCCGATCCCGCAGTCGATCAGTTCGCCATTCTCACCGAAATCCCGTCACGGCGGCTCTACCGCGTGAACTTCACCGTCGAGGCACGCCAGAAGATGACCTATCCGGAGGCCTCGGAGTTCGACATCGTCTTCCTCGGTGCCCACTCGACTCACGACGGCGTCCACTTCCGCGCACAGGTGCCGACGCGCCGCGCACTCCACGATTTCCGTGAGCGGTGTCTAGAGATGGATATCGACTTCCGCCTCGACAGCATCTACCAGGAGGACGACGAGGGTGCGAACAGTCAGTACGGTCTCACCGACTCCCAACGCGAGGCGCTCGTCCTCGCGTACGAACGGGGCTACTTCGGCACGACCCGCGACGCCTCGCTCGAAGAGATCGCGAACGAACTCTCCATCTCCCGGCAGGCGTTCGCGGGCCGCCTCCGACGCGGCCACGAACAGCTCATCGCGCACACACTTCTGTAACTCGATTACGTAATCTCGGACGTAACCCGAAATCTCCAACCTCTCGACTGGCGGGTATATCACTATTTAAAATGTTGCATAGTAAATAAACACTCTAAGGGTGTGCCTACTTGAATAATGATATACCGACAGAGTGGAGTTCGGTATCACGCCTCACGACAGGGGACTCACCATGAGCAACACACAGCAGACACACTACTACGACGACGGGGGACAGCCCACACCGCTTCCACGAGCAGTGATTCACAAGCGAATACTCGATGCTGCCGAGACTCGGCCCGGCGACTCCGTCGAGAACCTTGCCGCGTCGGTCAGTGGGGCCTCCGTGACGCTGGTCGAACGCGTCCTCGAAACCTACGGCGACCCCGGCGAGACGCCCGCAGAGGAGGAACCGTCGGCTGACGACTCGCCGACTGCTTCGTCGGATACTGCCGTCGACCCCGCCGACCCGACTGCGACGGCCGACCCGGCCGACCCGGCCGCCGAGGCGGAACGTCCGCCCTTCGCTGTCACCGACGGCACGGCCAACCGCAGCGAGGCCGAGATGGTCACCGCCACGGGAGGTCCGGACGCCGGTGCCACCACGGCCCACGCCGAGCGTTCCCCAGACTCGACCGAACGGGTGGAAGAGACGACGGCAGACCGCAACATCGACGCCCGAGACGACCCAGCCGCGGACGAGTGGTTCGACGGTCTGACCACCCAACAGCAGGAGACGCTGGCGGCCGTCGTCGAGCACCCCCACGCGACGCAGCGGGACCTCGCCGATATACTGGGAGTCAGCTGTGCAACGATCAACCGCCGCGTCAACTCCATCGAGAACTTCGACTGGGAGGACCGACGCGTGTTCATCACGACGATGCTCGACGCCGACGCCGATACCGCCGACACCGACAAGCCGACCGACCGGACGCCGGACGTCTTCGCGGCCGCGCAGTCGGAACCGACCGCTGACGCCGACACGGACGTCGACCGCCGACTCTCGGCACTCGAACGACGTGTCGACGAGGAGTGTGGCGGGAAATCGGTCTTCGACGACCCGGAACTCGCCCACAAGATTCTCCACGCCTGCATGAACTCCGACCGCATCTCCGAGGCCGAAGAACTCCGCATCGTCGAGGAGGCACTCTGCGGCCGGTCGTCCTCGACCGACCAGTAACACCACCCACGCACCGCTGCTCGGGTGAGTCTTCTTTCGCTATCTTTCGCGACGCTGTCGATTCTCGCGGCTGTTACAGTTCTCTCAGTCCTCACGCGCCCCCAGCGTCGGCTCCGTCGTCGCTGCTGACGCCACCGCGCTCACGCTCCCCGGCTCACAGACTCTTTCCCCGGCTCACAGACTCTTACTGAATCCGCACGTTCACCGAATCCGCACGTCGACGACCGCCGGCTTCCCGCCGTCAACGGCATCGACCGCCTCGGCCAGCGCGTCGGCCAGTTCCGCTTCCTCCTCGACGCGCTGTGTGTGCAGTCCTGCCGCCCGTGCCGGGACCGAGAGGTCCAGCGGCGTCCCGAACTCGCTCTCGGGGACTCCGTCGGCGACGGCGTCGCCGTCGGGATGCTGCGCGGCCGTCGCGCTCCGTACCGCGTTCCAACGGGCATTGTTGTAGACGACCGTCAGCGTCGGCGCGTCGTACTCCGCGGCCAGCCACGCGTGGGCGACGGGGTTCGAGAAGAGATACGAGCCGTCGCCGACGAGCGAGACGACCCGGCTGTCGGGGCGGGCGAGCTTGATGCCGACGCTCGCGCCGCCCGCCCAGCCGAGTCCCGCGCCGCCGCGGGCGACGTAGCTCCCCGGCTTCGTGCGCTCGACGTGGTCCAACACCGACGTGCGGCTCGTCACCGCGCCCTCGACGAGGACCGTCTCGCTGTCGATGGCGTCGCCGACGGCGGCCGACAGCTCGACCGGTGAGATACCATCGGCCTCCCGGGCCGCGGCCAGCTCGTCCGCTCGTTGGGCCGCCGCCCTTTCGTGAACGCGCTCCCAGTGTGTCCGGCCCTCCTCGCCGTCGGTCGGGTCGAGCAGCGCCGTCACCGCGTCGAGCGTCCGGCGGGCGTCGGCTCCCACCGTCAGGTCGACGTCGTACGACCAGTGTGGATAGGTCGCCTTCGTCGGGTCCGGGTCGATCTGGACGACCTCGGTCCCCTCGTTCGGTCTTCCGTTCGCCGGTACCCACGGCACGTCAACGTCGACGAGGAGCAGCAGGTCCGCGTCGTCGAACAGCTCCGTCGGCTCGTAGCCGACGTGTAGCGGATGGTTCCGCGGAAAGTTGAGCGCGGTCGGCCCGTGTTCGACCACGCCCGCGCCCGCGGCTTCCGCGAACGCGACGAGCGTCTCCACGCGCTCCTCGCTCGGCTCCGTCCCGAAATCCGTCGTGACGACGACCGGCCGCTCGGCAGCGGCGACCCGCTCGGCCAGCGTCTCGACGGTCGCGCGGTCCGCACCTGACGGTGTCGTCCGTCGCGGCCCTCGCGACAGGGAGGCAGAGGGCGTGACGGGCAGCTCCAGTGCCTCTCTGGACGCCGTGAGATACACCGGTCCCGGATGAGCGGCGTTCGCCCGTTCGAGTCCCCGGCGGACGTACGTCGCGGGGTCCGCTGGCGACTGGTACTCGCTCGTCCAGCGGCAGTACTCGCGGACGATACCCGGCTGGTCGAAGACGTCCTGTGCGTAGTGGACCGCGTGGTCGCGTGACCCGGGATAGCCGGTCTCGGTGATTGGAGCGAGCCCCGAGATGACGAAGACCGGCACGGCCGCCCGGTGGGCGTTGTGCATCGCCGCGCCGAGGTTCTGCGTCCCCACGTCGACGTGGACGAGGACGGCCTGTGGGTCGCCCGTCGCCGCCGCGTAGCCGTGGGCGGCACTCATCGCGACGAACTCGTGGGGACAGCTTAGGACCGTGGGATAGCTGTCGCCCGCGTCTGCTGCACGCAGCCGGGCGGCAGCCTCTAAGAGTGGGGTGTGGTCGGTGCCGAGGTTGGCGAAGACGTACTCGACGCCGTACGCCCGCAGCGACTGGAGCAGCCGGTCGGCGGCGACGACCGTCTCCTCGGGGTCGGTAGGGTCACGTCGCTGCTCACTCCCCGTGTCCTCATGCTCGTCCACTCCCTCGTCTCCGGCGTCGTTCATGGCCGCTCCTCACTCTCGGCGGTCAAATACGTTCGGACGGGGCCGGAAAACGGCGGTACGGGCCGTTCGAGGCGGAACGAGTGAAACACCGTTCGCGTTGCCCACCGTACGCGAGCGCGCGAAACAGAAGAAAGTGGAACAGCCTCAGACCGTCTTGTAGTCGGGGAACATACGGGTGTGCGGCAACTCGAGGTCGAGCAGGCGCGCGGCGTTGCCGCCGAGGATGAGGTTGAGGTCGTCCTGCGGCAGGTCCGTCTCCATCGCATACTTCAGTAGCTGCCGCTGGGTGGCTCCCCAGTAGTCGACCTGGTGGGCGGGCAGTCCGCGGCTGTTGATCTGCTCCCAGTAGGTCGGCGGATACTCGTGGTGCTGGCTGTGCTGGATCATCGACGCACCCCAGTCGCTGCCCCAGAGCAACTGCTCGACGGAGATGTTCGGGTCGTTCATCGGCTTCTTCATCAGCTCCTTCCAGTAGAGGCCGATCTCGAGGTAGACGTCGTCGAAGGTGCTCGCGACCTGCGTCACCTTGTCGACGTACTTCTCGCGCCAGCCGGCCTGCATCCCGCCGTGGTCGAAGACGATGGGCACCTCCGGATATTCGGCCTTCAGCTGCGCGGCGAGCGTCGGGTCCTGCCAGTCGGGGTAGAGGTGAAACAGGTGGTTCCCGCCGTAGCCGGAGGTGTAGCCGGTGTGCCACCGCACCGGCACCCCGTGTTTCGCGGCCACGTCGAACACCTTCGAGATGTTCTTCTTCCGCTCACGCCACTCGACTGGCTCCGTCCGGGTCGGGTCGCCGCGGATGCCCTCGCCGGTCATGACGAAGCCGTCCTGGGAGAGCCAGTGGTCGAGTTCCTCGGCGGCGGCGTCCCCATCCTCGACGCCATCGAGGAGCACCGTACCGCGATGGGCGAGATCGCGTGGAACGCCATCGACCACATCGAACCGTTTCTCGACTTCGCCCGCGAGCAGGAGATTCCCGTCACCTACACACGCGTGGTTCCGTCGAGCTACGACGACCCCGAGCATCCGGACCTAGCCATCGTCGATCCCATCGCCCCCGAGGAGGGTGAGACGGTCGTCGACAAGTCCTACGCGTCGGCGTTCTACGGGACGGACCTCCTGTCACGACTCGTCCGCGGGGGCCACGACTCGGTCATCATCGTCGGCAACTCGACGAGCGGCTGTGTCCGGGCGACGGCCGTCGACGCCAAACAGAACGGACTGAGCGTCGTGCTCCCGCAGGAGTGCATCTTCGACCGCATTGAGGCCTCCCACAAGATCGGCCTTCTCGACCTGTGGATGAAGTACGCGGAAGTCCTGGAGACCGAAGAAGTCGAGGAGTGGGTCGAGACGTTATGAGCGACCACGATCTGGTCATCTCGAACGGGACGGTCGTCACACCCGAACACGGGACCTTCCGCGCCGACGTCGCCGCCGACGGTGAGACCATCTCGGCCATCGCTTCGCCCGGGACGCTCTCGGGGGAGACCGAAGTCGACGCGACGGGCAAGTACGTCCTGCCGGGCGCAATCGACCCCCACACCCACCACGGCATCTACCGTGGGCTCGAAGCCGACGCCGAATCCGAGTCGAAGTCCGACCTCGTCGGCGGCGTCACGACGATTGGCAACTACTTCCGTCGCGCCGGCGCGTACGCGGACATCATGCCGGGCTACTTCGACGAGGCGGAACCGAACTACTACCACGACTACTTCTTCTCGCTCGGGCTACTGTCGATGGAGCACGTCGAGGAGATTCCCACGATAATCGAAGAGTTCGGCATCACGACGTTCAAGTGGTACATGAACTACAAGAACGCCGCCCGCGAGAAGTTCGGCGTCGACTGCGATATGCACGACGACTTCGGCGACGCGTTCATCCAGACACTCGCCGACCAGGACGTGCCGACGACGCTCGGCTACCACTCCGAGAACGTCGAAATCACGAACGCGCTCGCCGGTGGCAACGTCTACGTCACCTCCGAGTCCGACGACACCGAGGTCGACGAGGACGAGGGCTACGAGGTGATGGTCGAGGAGTTCCCCGGCTACGCCGAGACACAGAGCATGGTCGCGGGCGCGTCGCTCGCGAAGGTCCACGGCTACGACGACCGCTTCTATGCGGTCCACATCTCCGCGGGCCAGACGGCCGACGAACTCGCCACACTCCACGACGCGGGTTATCGCACGTGGGGCGAAACCTGTATCCACTATCTGACGCTCACCACCGAGGAGTGCGACGAGCGGATGAAGGTCAACCCGCCCGTCCGCTCGAAGGCCGACCAGGAGACGCTCTGGAACCGCCTCGCCGACGGCACCATCTCGACGGTCGGCACCGACCACTGTGCGAACCTCGCCGAGAACAAGTTCGGCGAGGGCTTCCGCGACAGTCTGCTCGGCTTCCCGTCGACACCGGTCATGTTGCCGCTCATCCTCTCGGAGGGGGTCAACGAGGGACGGCTCTCCTTGGAGCGCGCCGTCGAGGTGACGAGCACGAACGCCGCGAAGGCGTTCAACCTCTATCCGAAGAAGGGGACCGTCAGAGTCGGCAGCGACGCCGACCTCGCGGTCGTCGACCTCGACGAGACGAAGACGGTGACACCGGAACTGTTACACAGCGTCTCCGGCTACTCCCCCTACGAGGGACGTGAGGTCACCGGCTGGCCGACCCAGACCGTCGTCAAGGGCCACCTCGCCTACGATGACGGTGACGTCGTCGGGACGAAAGGTCACGGGACCCACATCGACCGACCGGTCTGACCGACAGACCGTACTCCCAACCCCACATCCACCATCGGACAACAGACGATACGACGACACACCGACACACCGACACACCGACACACCGACACGATTCAGCCCATCACCGAACACAACACATGACAGACGATACAGACGGACCACTCGCAGGCCTCGTCGTTCTCGAAGCCGGGTCGATGATCTCCGGCCCGACGGTCGGCAGATTCCTCGCCGACTTCGGGGCGACGGTCATCAAGATCGAACATCCCGACTTCGGCGACCACATCCGCAACTTCGGCCCGAAGAAGGACGGCGTCGGCCTCTGGCACAAGTACCTCTCGCGCAACAAGCAGTCGATCACCCTCAACATCTCCACCGACACCGGTGGAGCGGTGTTCGAGGACCTCGTGAGCGACGCGGACCTGCTCATCGAGAACTTCCGCCCCGGCACGCTCGAACGGTGGGGCCTCGGCTGGGAGCATCTCTCCGAAGTCAACCCGGACCTCGTGATGCTCCGGATGTCCGGCTTCGGCCAGGACGGCCCATACTCCGAGCGCCCCGGCTTCGGGACGCTCGCGGAGGCGATGTCCGGCTTCGCCTACCTCAACGGCTTCCCGGACTCACCGCCGTTGCTGCCGCCGACTGGCCTCGCCGACAACATCGCGGCGTTGTTCTCGACGTTCGCGGTGATGTTCGCGCTCTACCACCGCGACGTCAACGATGGCGGAGGACAGTATATCGATACGAGCCTCATCGAACCCATCTTCGGCCTCCTCGGCCCCCAACCGCTCCGCTACGAGCAACTGGGCGAGATCGAAGAGCGCTCGGGTAACCGCTCGACTTCGTCGGCCCCGCGGAACGTCTACCGGACCGGCGACGACCGCTGGGTCGCCATCTCGGCGAGCGCCCAGCCGCTGGCGATGCGCACCTTCGACGCCATCGAGCGGCCGGACCTCAAGGACGACCCACGGTTCGAGACGAACGCGAAGCGGCTGGAGAACGTCGACGAACTCGACGCCATCATCCAAGACTGGATGGACGACCACACGCGCGAGGAGGTTCTCGAAGCCTTCGAAGAAGCCGACGCGACGCTCGCGCCGGTCTACAACGTCGAGGACATCCTCAACGACGAGCACTACGCCGCTCGCGAGGCGTTCCTCTCCGTCGAGGACGAAGATCTCGGGGAAGCGACGGTGCAGAACGTCTTCCCGAAGTTCTCGGAGACGCCGGGCGAGGTCAGACATCTCGGCCCGTCGCTTGGGGCACACAACGACGATGTCTACCGCGAACGGCTCGGCTACGACGACGAGATGCTTGCAGAGCTGAAGGAGGAGGGCGCGATATGAGCCTGCTCGACGACCTGCCCGAGCGGGTCCACGTAGTCGAGATGCTGCCTCGCGACGGCTTCCAGCGGCTCGACGAGTTCGTCCCCACCGACGAGAAGGTCGAGATCATCGACCAGCTCTCGGCGACGGGCGTCGACGAGATCGAGATCTCCTCCTTCACCCACCCGAAGGCGGTCCCGACGCTCCGAGACGCCGACGAAGTCGCCAAAAAAATCGAGCGGCACGACGACGTGACCTACCGGGCGCTCGTCCCGAACCTCGTCGGCATGGAGCGCGCCGTCGAAGCGGAGGTCGACAAGGTGAACGCGCTCGTCACCGTGAGCCAGAGTTACACCGAGAAGAACCAGAACCGCACGCGCGAGGAGGTGCTCGCGGAGATGGACGACATCGTCGAGTTGGCACACGACCACGGCATCGAGGTCGAGGCCGGGATGGGGACGAGTTTCTACTGTCCCTACGAGGGCCGTATCGACCCCGCAGAGACGCTCGCCGTCGTCGACAGCGTCGTCGAGTCGGGCGTCGACGAGGTGACGCTCGCGACGACGATGGGACTCGCCAACCCCGTCGAGATCACCGAGCGGTTCACCGCCGCCTTCGAGGCCCATCCGGACCTCGACATGGGACTCCATCTCCACGACACGAACGGAATGAGCCTCGCGAATACGCTGGCCGCGATGGCCGTCGGCGTCGACCGCTTCGACGCCTCGGTCTGTGGCCTCGGCGGCGGGGTCGTCCTCCCCGGCGGGATGTCGGGGGTCGGCAACACGCCGACGGAGGATCTCGTCCAGATGCTGACGCGGATGGGCGTGGAGAACGGCGTCGACTTCGAGAAGATAGAGGCCGCGGCCCACGACGTTTCTGAACAGTTGGGCCTCGGCGTGACGAGCCACGTCCTCGCGGGCGGGACCGTCGAGGGCGTCCTCGAAACTGTCGCGGCCGACAACGAGGACGCGGCCGATGCAGCCGATGCGGACGACGCGGACGACGAACAATGACGATCCAGACAGGACCATGACCGGAAAGACACTTGCCGAAAAACTCCTCTCGGAGAAGTCCGGAACCGACGCCCGTGCGGGCGACTACGTCGAGGCCGAAATCGACGTGGCGATGGCCCACGACATCACGGGGCCGCTCGCGTTCCAGACCTTCCACGAGGTGGCGGGCGAGGACGCCGACCTGTTCGCGCCCGACCGTACCGTCTTCACTATCGACCACCACGCCCCGGCCGACGGGGTACAGGCCGCGAACAACCACAACGCAGTCCGGGATTTCGCCGCCAAACACGGGGCCCACCAGTTTGACGTCGGCGACGGCATCTGCCACGCCGTCCTCGTCGAGGAGGGCTTCGTCCGTCCCGGCGACCTCGTCATCGGCGCGGACTCACACTCGACAACCTACGGCGGCATCGGGGCCTTCGGGACGGGCGTCGGCTCGACCGACCTCGGGACCGCGCTCGCGACGGGCGAACTCTGGTTCCGCGTGCCCGAGACGCTGAAGTTCGAGGTCGAGGGCGACCTCGCCGACGGCGTCTACGCGAAGGACCTCATTCTTCGATTTATTGGCGACGTCGGCTTCGACGGCTGTACGTACAAAGCCGCCGAGTACACGGGTAGCACCATCGAATCGCTCCCGATTCACGAGCGACTCGTCCTCTCGAACATGGCCATCGAGATGGGTGGCAAGGCGGGCTTCGTCGCCCCCGACGAGCGGACGGTCGACTACCTCGAACGGCAGACGGGCAACGACATCGAGCTCGACGGCAGTCTCCGTTCGGACGACGATGCGGAGTTCGACGAGGTCTACACGTATCGGGCAGCAGACCTCGCGCCGCAGGTCTCGAAACCCTCGAACCCCGAGAACGCTGTCGACGTGACGGAGGTCGAAGGCACAGAAATTGACCAGCTGTTCGTCGGCACCTGTACGAACGGCCGCTACGAGGATATCAAGGTCGTCGCCGACATCCTGGCGGGCGAGGAACTCGCACCCAACGTCCGGATGGTCGTCGTGCCCGCCTCGAAGTCCGTCTACCAGCATATGCTCCACACCGGGGTATTCCAAACGCTGACCGACGCGGGTGCGGTCATCCAGAGCGCGGGCTGTGGCCCGTGTGCGGGCTACCACCAGGGCGTCCTCGGCGACGACGACGTCTGTCTCGCCACGGCGAACCGCAATTTCCCCGGCCGTGAGGGGTCGATGGACTCGAAGGTCTATCTCTCCAGTCCGGCGACGGTCGGTGCCAGCGCGCTCTACGGCGAGATTACGGACCCACGAAGCATCGAGACGACGCGCCACGACGACACCGTCTTCGCGGAGGTGTCGCCATGAGCGCGCAGACCGACCCGAGTGAGGCAGGGCGCGCGTGGGTCTTCGGCGACAACATCGACACCGACCAGATTACCCCGTCGCGCTTCATCGTCTCCTCGGACCCCGAGGAGCTGGCGACCCACGCGTTCAACGACCTCCGGCCGGAGTTCTCGGAGGAGGTCGCCGACGGCGACTTCGTCGTCGCGGGCGAGAACTTCGGCAGCGGCTCCTCGCGGGAGCATTCGCCGCTGTCGCTCGTCGGCGCGGGCGTCTCGGGCGTCGTGGCCCAGTCGTTCGCCCGCATCTTCTTCCGTAACGCCATCAATCTCGGGCTGCCCGTCCTCATCTGTCCGGGCGCGGACGCCATCGACGACGGCGACGAGGTCAGCATGGACATCGACGCCGGCGTCGTCCACAACCACACGACGGGCGAGCAGTACGAGGCGGAAGCACTCCCCGAGTTCCTCCAGTCGCTCGTCGAACAGGGCGGGCTGAAGGCCTACACGAAGGCGAAGCTCGAGGGCTGAGCGACGAAGAGAGCGGAGAGTCACACATCCGGGCACCAAGACCGAGTGAGGCGGGCATCTCGCTCGGAGCGGGCAGCGAATCAGAGGCACCCACTGACGCCTATCGCGGGCGTCGATTCACGTTTTTCTCGGTCGTAATCCGCCGTAGTCTCCCGGTTGAACACGCGTTCGCCACAGCCGAACTCGGGGTCAGGTATCCCAGTAGAGTAGGCCGGCGGCGACGAGCAGACAGACAGCGAGGCCGGCGAAGGCGGTTACGTAGTCCGCGTAGGTCGCGACGATGCCGACGTAGGCCGGGCCGAGCGCGTTCGCGCCGAGGAAGAGTGCCCGTGCCGCGCCGAGGTCTGCGCCCATGTCGCCGTCGGGCGCGTTGTCGACGATGATGGTGTCCGCGAGCGGGAACTCCATCTTGTAGCCGAGCGCGAGGACGACGATACAGCCGTAGATGAGGAGTCTGGACTCGCCGCCGACCAGCGAGAGGACACCGAGGGCGACGGCGGCGACGAGCAGGCCGACGACGGCGATGGACTCACGGCGGAACCGGTCGCTGACCGCGCCGGCGATCGGTTTGATGGCGAGACCGACGACGAAGACGATGGCGAAGGCCGCACTGGCTAGCTGTTCGGAGAACGCCTTCGCCTCGATGAGATAGGTCGGGAAGAAGTTGATGAAGCCGCCGACCATGAAGTAGAAGAGCGCGAACGCGACGAGCGTCCGCCGTTGCTCAGGGCTGGCGACGAGCCGCCGGATCGTTCCCGTGGCGTCGAGCGACGGCGACCCGACGGTGTACTCCTCACGCGACCAGAGGACGAACAGGAGCGTGAGGACACCGAGGACGGCGGCGACCGGGAGGAACGGAGCACGCCACGTCGCGTAGGTGAGCGCGAGGATGGCGACGCCGGAGGCGAGCAGCCCACCGAGGTCGGTTCCGGCGGCGTACAGTCCCATCGCCCGCCCGCGACGCTCAACGTAGAGATCCGAGAGGAGCGCCCGCGAGGGGATGGCGAAGAGTCCCTTCCCGAGACCCGTGACCGCGGCGGCGAGGACGAAGCCCGCCAGCCCGCCTGCCAGCCCGAACGTGGCGAAGCCGAGGACAAGCACGACGAGTCCGGGGACGATGAGCGTCGCGCGGGTCCAGCGGTCCGAATACTCCCCACCGGGATACTGGGTGATGGCGTAGATGCCTTGGAAGACGGCGAGTGCGATGCCCGCGGTCGCGTTCGTGATGCCGAGGTCATCGATGATGGTGGGCAGGAGCGGCGAGAGGAGGAAGCGTCCGAGCTGGAGGACGGCCCACGCGAGCGAGACGGTCGCCAGCATCCGGCCGGGATAGCCGGAGAGCAACCGATCCGACGACGCTGACGATTGTGTCACACTCCTGTCTACGAGAGAGGGGTATCAGTGGGTTACGGTTCCGGCCGAGTCCGCCGCTCCACCGTCACGCGGGAACCTGTCTCCCCCCGCTCTTGTATTACACTGCTATGCGTGTAACGTTACACGCCCCGTCTGTGGATAAAGACCGGTCGGCACGGCGACCGACGGCCGCGGCAGCGACGTCAGAAGAAATCGGAAGAAGTCAGAAGAAGTCCGGACTCTCCGACTCGCTCTCGGCCATGTTGATGTTGACCTCGATGACGTTGGCGGCGTTGGTCACCTCGTCGACGACCATCTCGTGGTACTCGGTCTCCTCCATCCGACGACGCGGTCCCGACACCGACACCGAGCCGAGGACCTTCCCGTGGCGGTTCAAGACGGGCGCGCCGATAGCCTGCAGCCCCTCGATCTCCTCCTCGTCGTTGTAGGCGTAGCCCCGGTCGCGAATCGTCTCCAACTCCGCGACCAGCGCGTCGCGGTCGGTGATGGTGTTGGCAGTCTTCCGGACCAGCCCGTATCTGTCGATGATCTCCTCGACGCGTTCCTCGGGGAGATGTGCGAGGATGGACTTGCCCGTCGCCGAGAAATGGAGGTAGTCGGGTTTCTGAAGCTTACTCGTCTGGTAGTCGCTGCCGACGGCCTTCTCGCCGCGGACCTTGTAGAGGTTGACGCCGAGTCCGTGCTGTTCGGTCGAGAGATGGGCGTACTCGCCGGTCGTCTCCGCCAGCCCTTCGAGGACGCTCTTGCCCTCACGGTAGAGTTGGTTGTGGTTGCGGACGTACTCGCCCAGCAAGAGGAACTGCAACGACAACGAGTAGGTGTTGCCCTCTTTGACGACGAACTTGTTGTCCCGGAGCGTCATCAGATGGTTGTAGACGGCACTCTTCGACATCTCGAGTTCGTCGGCGAGTTCGGTGACGCCCGCGCCGTCGAGGTCCTCCAGCGCGCGGACGACGTCGAACGCACGCGAGACCGTCTTCAACAGCCGCGGCGAGTCCGAGTTCGTGCGGTCGGCCATACCGGCCCTTCGGCCGAATACGGTTTATTCGTTTGTATTTCATGCAGGCCTGCCGCGTTACGACTGAAATCGCGTGTCTGAGTCTCTCTCGCTCCCGTATGACAGTTTCTTTAGATGGTGGGAAGCCGGTTCAAACCATCGAAACCTGCGATTTCGGCGGAACGAAGCGAGACAATTCGCGATATGCACGATTTTGTTTTCTCCCTTCGAGAACAAATAGGTTCGTCTCTCATAATCGGAAGCAGTACCCTGGTTTCAGAAGTCGCAGACTGGCCTCACAGTGTCGAAACGCCAGTAATTGAGCGATTCACATGCTATGTGTCGTTCGCGAAGTCGACAACGCTTTCAGCCGTCTCAGATACTCGAAAAGAGTCGCTTCTCCTCTTATGGCCGTTCGGGCTCCCCGGTTCTGCCCTGTCGCGCTCGCGAACGGCTACTCCGTCGCAAGGTCGGCGAGTGCACCGGCGAGGACGTCCGCAGCCGCCGCGCAGTCCTCCCAGTCGGTCCACTCCAGCGGGTTGTGGGAGATTCCCCCACGCGACGGCGCGAAGAGGAGTCCGGCGTCCGTCACGGACGCGATGTTCATCGTGTCGTGGGCGGCCCCCGAGTGGAGGTCCATCGTCTCGATACCGGCTTCGTCGCCAGCGGCGTGCATGGCGTCTCGGCATCGGTCGCTCATCGGTACCGGCTCGCGGCCCCACGGCCGCTCGAAGGTCGTCTCGACGTCGCGCTCCGAGGCGATGAGGTCGAGACTGGTCCGCGCGTGGTCGACGATGGTCTCGACGGAGTCGCGCTCGACGTCGCGGATGTCGATGGTCAGTTCGGTCCGGCCAGAGATGACGTTCGGCGCGTTCGGCCCGACGTCGAGTTTGCCGACGGTGGCGACTGCGGTCTCCGAATCCGACGCGACGACGTCGTTGGCGATGGCCTCGACGTCGAGGACGAACTCGCTTGCGGCCGCCAGCGCGTCCGAGCGGTCGCCCATCAGCGTCGACCCGGCGTGGTTGGCTTCGCCGATGAACTCGACTTCACAGCGCGTCAGCCCGGTGATGGTCGTGACGACGCCCGCCGGAACGTCGGCGTCTTCGAGCCGTTCGCTCTGTTCGATGTGGAGTTCCAGCCAGGCGTCCCACTCGCTCGCGTCGACGGCACCCTCCCCGCGGAAGCCGATGTCTTCCAGTGCCTCGCCCAAGCTGATCCCCTCGCCGTCTTCGAGCGCGAGTGCCTCATCGACGGTCGTGTCGCCGGCGGCGACGGCCGAGCCGAGGAGACCGCCGCCGAACCGTTGGCCCTCCTCTTCGGTCAGGTTGACGACCTCGACCGGCCGGACGGGTTCGACACCGGCGTCCTGCATCGCGCGGACGCTCTCCAGTGCCGCGTAGACGCCAAGCGGCCCGTCGAAGATGCCGCCTTCGGGGACGGAGTCGAGATGGCTGCCCGCGGCGACGGGCGCGGCGTCGGAGTCGGCACTCTCGGGGTCCCACCGGCCGACGACGTTGCCGACGGCGTCGACGTGGACGGAGAGTCCGGCATCGCGCAGTCGCTCACAGAAATATTCGCGGGCCTGCCGGTCCGCTTCGGTTCCTGCGAGAACGGTCCGTCCGTTGCCCTCGTCGACGGCGAGGCCGCCGTACTCGGCGTTCGCTTCGATGTCTCTGCGGAGACGGTGCTGGCTCACTTGCATTTCGCTACGACATGATTTACCAACATACTACTTGACTGTTTTCGTCGTCGGGGGAATTCTGTCCGATATTAGGTACTTTAGGGAATAGGTACAGTGTTCGTGGCGGTACTACCAGAAGTTTTATTGCTGATTACCAGAACCGTGTCTGTATGTCACGGGATAGCAATAGCAGTAGCAGTGAGACGGATTCTAGTGGCGCGCCGACGCTCGACCGCCGGAAGTTCCTGGCCGCGACGGCGGCGGGTGTGCCGGTCGCCCTCGCGGGCTGTACGGGTGGCGACGGCGGCAGTGATACCGAGACGTCCGGCGACGGCGGCAGTGGTGACGGCGGGAGTACCGAGTCCGGCTCGTCCGGCGAGGCCTCCTCGGGCGGCACGCTCCAGTGGGGCGGTGCGGTCCCGGTGCAGGGCCTCGACCCGCATCTCGACAGTGCCGCGGCGTCGAGTCGCGTCCTGGAGAACATCACCGAGCCGCTCATCCAGCTCGACTTCGACTACTCGCTGAACCCGCATCTCGCGAAGGAGTGGACGACTTCCGAGGACAACACGACGCTGACGTTCACGCTCGAAGAGGGCGTGACGTTCCACAACGGTAAGGAGATGACCTCCGCCGACGTGCTCGCGTCCTTCGAGCGCATCGCCAACGGCGAGTATCTCGCCACCGGCTTTTTCGACTTCGTCGACTCCATGGAGGCTCCCGGCGACTACGAGTTCGTCATCAACCTCTCGGAGCCGTTCGCGCCGTTCCTCGCCCGGATGGCGACCTCCGAGATGCACGTCCTCCCCGAGGAGCAGGCACAGGAAGACAAGATCACCGAACCCATCGGGACCGGTCCCTACCAGTTCGCGAGCCGCGAGATCGAGACCTCGTTCACGATGGAGAAGTACGAGGACTACTGGGACCAGGACGAGGAAGACGGCCCGTTCCTCGACAAGATCGTCAAGAGCGAGATCACGGACCCGAGCGTCCGCCTGCAGTCGTTCCGCGCCGGCGAGTACGACTTCATCAACGGCATCCCGCCGAAGGACGTCCAGTCGGTGCAGAACGACTCGTCGGTCCGCTTCGAGACGCAGTTCCCCAAGGCGCTCGTCTACCTCGGGCTGAACTGTAACGAGGAGCCGTTCGACAACAAGGACGCTCGGCTCGCCCTGGACTACGCGCTCGACAAGGAACAGATCACCGAGGCCGCCCTCTACGGCACGGGTCAGGCGACGGCGTCACCCGCCGCCCCCGGCAGCCCGTGGGTCAACGAGGACGTCGAGCCGCGGCCGCGCGACCTCGACAAGGCCCAGGAGCATCTGGAGAAGGCCGGGATGCCCGACGGCTTCGAGGTCTCGTTCAAGATTCCGCAGTCCTACCCGACGCAGGTCCAGGGCGCGAAGGTCATCGCCGACCAGGCCTCCGACGCCGGGATCACGATGAACATCCAGCAGATTACGTGGAGTACGTGGCTCTCGGACGTCTACACCAACCAGAACTTCCAGGCGACCACGTCGAGCTACCTCGCGCTCTACTACCCCGACGTGTCGTTCTACAAGTTCCTGCATCCGAACGGTGCGTTCTTCTTCACCGGCTGGGAGAACGAGGAGTACAACGAACTCGTCGAGGAGGCCCGCCGCCTCTACGACGAAGAGCAGCGTGCGGAACTCTACCACGAGGCGACCGAGATCCTGCAGGAGGAGCGCGCAGGCCATCTGCTGCTCTGGTGGCAGCCGAACCTCTACGGTTCGTCGACGGACTACAAGGGCCGGATCGGCGCGCCGGACGGCTCGACGCTCCGCTTCAGAGACAACTACCTCGAGTAATCCGGAGGCTCTCACATGTCTATGTACAACTATCTGGCCAGACGGCTGGGGTTCATGCTGTTGACCCTGCTGTTCGTGACCGTCATCACGTTCGCGGTCACGAACATCCTGCCGGGCAACGTAGCGTTGCTCATCCTCGGGCCGAACGCCACCGACCAGTCGATTCAGGCACTCCAGTCACAGCTCGGCTTGGACCAGCCGCTCTACATCCAGTATATCGACTGGATCGTCGGTCTCGTGCAGGGTGATATGGGCACGTCGCTGCGATTCGGCGAGCCTGTGGCTACGCTCATCGCCGAGAAGCTCGGTCGCTCGCTGCTGCTCGCGACGGCGGCGACCGCCATCGCCGTGTTCTTCGCCATCCCGCTGGGTGTCATCTCGGCGGTCAAGCAGAACGAGCTGCCGGACCTACTGGCGTCGATGTTCGGCTTCATCGGCATCTCCATCCCCATCTTCCTCTGGGGGCTGGTGTTCATCCTCGTCTTCGCCGTCTGGTTCGGCCTATTCCCGACGGGTGGGTACGTTCCGCCCTCCGAGGACCCGGTAGCGACGCTCACGCATCTCGTCCTGCCTGCGTCGTCGATGGGCTTCGCGCTCACGGCGTACATCATGCGGATGACGCGCTCGTCGATGCTCGAAGTGCTGAGCGAGGAGTACATTAACCTCGCCCGTGCCAAGGGAATGACCCAGCGCGTCATCGTGCTGAAACACGCGCTGCAGAACGCCATCATCCCGGTCATCACGGTCGTCGCCTTCCAGTTCAGCTACGCCTTCGGCGGCGTCGTCGTGCTGGAAGAGGTGTTCTTCTGGCCCGGTATCGGCCGGCTGACGCTCACGGCGATTCAGAGCCGGGACATCCCGCTCCTGCAGGGCTGCATCATCGTCGTCGCGCTCATCTACATGCTCTCGAACCTCACCGCCGACTTGCTGTACGGCTACTTCGATCCGCGTATCCGCTACGGGGGTGACGAATGATGTCGACGTCGACGTTCTCCATCTCGGACGCTCGCAAGGAGCGCTTCGAGCGGTTCGTGCGGAAGTTCCGCAACAACACGAAGGCCATGATCGGTCTGGTCATCGTCGTTCTGCTCGTCCTCGTCGCCATCTTCGCGCCGGTGCTCGCACCGTACCCCATCGACAAGACCTCTATCGAGGACCGTTCGGAGGCACCGTCCGTCGACCATCCGTTCGGCACCGACGACCTCGGCCGCGACATTTTCAGCCGCGTCGTCATGGGGAGCCGTATCTCCCTGCGCGTCGGCTTCGGTGCCATCGGCGTTGCACTCGCCGCGGGGACCGTCATCGGGGTGGTCTCCGGCTACTACGGCGGGTTGGTCGACGAGTTACTGATGCGGTTGATGGACGCGATGATGTCGTTCCCGCCCATCTTACTCGCGTTGACGCTGCTCGTCGTCCTCGGTCCCGAGTTGAACAACGTCATCCTCGCGTTGGCATTCGTCTACACGCCGTATATCGCGCGTGTCGGACGGAGTGCGACGCTCTCGGAGACGAACGAGTCGTACGTGGAGTCCGCCATCGCCCGCGGGGAGAGCAGCGGCCGCATCGTCTTCAGCGAGGTGTTGCCCAACACGACGGCACCGCTGCTCGTCCAGGGGTCGCTCAACATCGCCTTCGCGATGCTCGCCGAAGCGAGCCTGTCGTTCCTCGGGCTCGGCGCGCAGCCGCCGACGCCCTCGTGGGGGCTGATGATCAACACCGGCCGCGGCTTCATGCAGACCGCGCCGTGGATGGTCATCTTCCCCGGCCTCGCCATCGCAATCACCGTCATCGGCTTCAACATGCTCGGTGACGGTCTCCGTGACGTCCTCGACCCGAAGGTGGATGCGATAGAATGAGCACGACTACACCCGACACCGAACCCAGTTCGAGTTCACCCCTGCTGGAGGTCCGGAACCTCCGGACCCAGTTCCGCACCGAGAACGGCACCGTCGTCGCCGCCAACGACGTCTCGTTCTCGCTCGACGCGGGCGAGACGATGGGACTGGTCGGCGAGTCCGGCGCGGGCAAGAGCGTCACCGCACGCTCGCTGCTCCAGCTCATCGACAGCCCCGGCGAGATCGCCGGCGGCGAGGTCATCTTCGAGGGCGAGAACCTGCTCGACTACTCCGAGAAGCAGATTCAGCGGGTTCGTGGCAACAAGATCGCCCTCGTCCCACAGGACCCGATGTCCTCGCTCAACCCGGTGCTCACCGTAGGCGAGCAGATTATCGAGACCATCGTCCACCACCAGGGCATGGAGCGCGAGGAGGCCAGAACACAGGCCATCGAGGCGATGACCGAAGTCGGCATCCCGGACGCCGCAGAGCGCGTGGACGACTACCCCCACGAGTTCTCCGGCGGGATGCGTCAGCGCGTCCTCATCGCCATCGGGCTGTCCTGCGAGCCGGACCTCATCATCGCCGACGAGCCAACGACCGCACTCGACGTGACCACGCAGGCGAAGATTCTCGACCTGCTCAACGAGTTACAGGAGGAGAAGGGGATGGGGATTCTGATGATCACCCACAACCTCGGCGTCGTCGCCCAGACCTGCGACACGGTCGGCGTGATGTACGCGGGCAACCTCGTCGAGACCGCGGAGATGCACGAACTGTTCCGCCGGCCACAGCACCCGTACACGCGCGGACTCATCGACTCCATCCCGCAGACGGACACGGCGTACGACGAGCTGCCGACGCTCGCGGGGTCGATGCCCGACTTAGAGGAGTTGCCGACGGGCTGTAACTTCGCGCCGCGCTGTGAGCACGCCATCGAGGAGTGCCGTACCGGCGGCGACCCGGCACTCGAACCCGCTGGCGACGGCTCGTCGCGAGCGGCCTGCATCCGCAGCGACGAACTCGACCTGAGCCAGGGCTACGTCCCCGACGACATCGAGCGCGAGGCCAAAGCGGTCGACCGCAGCGGACAGCCACTGTTCGAGGTGCGGAACCTCGAGAAGTACTTCCCTGCTGGCGACGGCGTCTTCGGGAACCTCTCAATCACGCGGGGCAACGGCGGGTTGCCCAAACTCGAACGGCGAGAGGTGAAGGCCGTCGACGGCATCAGCTTCGACATCTACGAGGGCGAGACGGTCGGTCTCGTCGGCGAGTCGGGCTGCGGCAAGTCGACGGTCGCCCGCACGGCACTGAAGTTGCTCGAGCCGACGGGCGGGGAGGTCTACTTCGACGGCCAGCCGATGCACGAGATGGGCGACAGCGAGGTCCGCAGTCTGCGTCGCGAGATGCAGATGGTTTTCCAGGACCCTCACAGCTCGCTCAACCCACGGAAGACCGTCGGCCAGATCATCGGCCGCGCGATGGAGAAACACAACATCGCGACGGGCGAGGAGAAACGCGAACGGGTGGGCGACCTGCTCGAACGCGTCGGCCTGTCGGCGTCTGCGGCCAAGAAGTATCCCCACGAGTTCTCCGGGGGCCAACAGCAGCGTATCGCCATCGCGCACGCGCTCGCCGTCGAACCGAAGCTCATCGTCTGCGACGAGCCGGTCTCGGCGCTCGACGTGAGCGTGCAGGCACAGATTCTCAACCTGCTCAACGAGATCCAGGACGAGTTCGGCATCTCGTATCTGTTCATCTCCCACAACATCGGCGTCGTGCGGCACATCTGTGACCGCCTCGCCGTGATGTATCTCGGCAAAATCGTCGAGTTCGGGACCATCGACCAGGTGTTCGACACGCCGTTCCACCCCTACACCGAGAGCTTGCTCTCGGCCGTCCCGCACGCCGACCCGACCCGGACGTCCGAACGCATCTTCCTCGAAGGCAGCGTCCCGAGTCCCATCGACCCGCCGTCGGGCTGTGCGTTCCAGACGCGCTGTCCGAAGAAGATCGGCGAGGAGTGTGAGACGGTCGAACCCGACCTCGAAGAGAAGGAGGCCGGCTCGGGCCACTATCTCTCATGTCATCTCTCCGTCGAGGAGATGAGCGACTCCGAGAGCCGCACGCAGTCCGCGCAGTCCGCGGAGCCACAGCACGGCGACTGAACGCTTCAGAGGCACCCCAGTTTCACTCGTCGCCGTCGCTGTTCTCACAGAGATTCGAGGAGGAAGCCCACGAGTTTACTCGTGGGAGGAATCCGACAGTCCCCTTCACCACCCACGAGCGATACAGTCCGACTCCCACACGACAATCGTATACATTATAAAGAAACACTCTAATATGTGAAGTACCGATGGAGGTGATTCGCACCGTCAAAGTCAAACTCGACATACCCGACGAGCGGTGCGACGACCTCCATCAGACCAAAGACCAGTTCCTCCACTGTGCGAACACCACCGCAGAGTGGGCGTGGAGACACCCGAACGACTACTGCGTCACCTCGAAACAGAAAGCCGAGAAAGCCCTCTACG
>NZ_FNHL01000011.1 GCF_900103715.1 Halogranum gelatinilyticum
AGAGCAATTCGATGGTACCTAGAGTCCGTGAAAAGACGAGCGTGGTATTCGTACCGAGATCCGACACAGGTACTCTGGCAGAGCAAGCCAAGGCCCGTCGGGAGCAACCGACGTTAGGGAATTCGGCAAATTAGTCCCGTAAGTTCGCGAGAAGGGATGCCTGCTCCGTAGACGAGCAGGTCGCAGTGACTTGGGCGCTCCGACTGTCTAGTAACAACATAGGTGACCGCAAATCCGCAAGGACTCGTACGGTCACTGAATCCTGCCCAGTGCGGGTATCTGAACACCTAGTACAATAGGACGAAGGACCCGTCAACGGCGGGGGTAACTATGACCCTCTTAAGGTAGCGTAGTACCTTGCCGCTTCAGTAGCGGCTTGCATGAATGGATCAACGAGAGCGCCACTGTCCCAACGTTGGGCCCGGTGAACTGTACGTTCCAGTGCGGAGTCTGGAGACCCCCAAGGGGAAGCGAAGACCCTATAGAGCTTTACTGCAGGCTGTCGCTGAGACATGGTCGCTAATGTGCAGCATAGGTAGAAGACATTACACAGGTACCCGCGCCAGCGGGCCACCGAGTCACCATTGAAATACTACCCGTTAGTGACTGTGACTCTCACTCCGGGAGGAGGACACCGGTAGCCGGGCAGTTTGACTGGGGCGGTACGCGCTCGAAAAGATATCGAGCGCGCCCCAAGGTTTCCTCACTCGGGTCGGAAACCCGAGGAAGAGCGCAAGAGCAAACGGAAGCCTGACAGTGTCCTACACAACGAGGGACGCTGACACGAAAGTGTGGTCTAGCGAACCTACGAAGCTGCTTGATGCGGCTCGTAGATGACAGAAAAGCTACCTTAGGGATAACAGAGTCGTCACCGGCAAGAGCACATATCGACCCGGTGGCTTGCTACCTCGATGTCGGTTCCCTCCATCCTGCCTGTGCAGAAGCAGGCAAGGGTGAGGTTGTTCGCCTATTAAAGGAGGTCGTGAGCTGGGTTTAGACCGTCGTGAGACAGGTCGGCTGCTATCTATTGGGGGTGTTAAGGTACTTGACGTGAACGAACGTATAGTACGAGAGGAACTACGTTTGGGTGCCACTGGTGTACCGGTTGTCTGACAAGGCAAATGCCGGGAAGCTACGCACCACGGGGTAAGAGCTGAACGCATCTAAGCTCGAAACCCACATGAAAAAGAAGTACCACCGAGGACACTCGTAGAAGACGAGTTAGATAGACTCGGGGTGTACGCGCCGAGGCAACGAGGCGTTCAGCCCGCGAGCACTAACAGTCCAAGCCACATTCATACCGCATGGGAACCCGTGTCCGTAAACGGGTCCAGGTGCTAACTGGAATGCACGAACACATTGGTTGTCAA